>JBQTJB010000212.1:0-7880 GCA_052387555.1 Blastocatellia bacterium
GCGGCTTCGAGAACAAGCTTGGTTGTGACCTTTGTTCGCTTGCTTGAATCTAGATCTTCAAAAACCAGTTCACCCGACGGACTCCCGTTCCTGAGTGGAGAATAAAGAAGACGTCTACCGTCAGAAGTCAGTCCAAACGCCTTGAAAACCGGCAGGGAAGTTATAATCTTAGTTGTCTGAACACCTTCGGGACCCTCGCTGAGAACGAACGCCTCACCATTGACAGCTCCAACAAATGGCCTAACACCCTTTTGTTCGTTAATAGTTTGCCGGACTGGCTGGATGTTTAAACCATTTGCAATTTCCCTGTCAGAAGCAGACGCGTATACGGTTGCATCTAACAATCGACTGACGGATTGCGAGTTCAAAACCAACGCCGCCAAACAAAGAACGGCGAATATTACACAAATCCCTCGCAAATTAAGCGTCAAAAACCGAGACATATAGTTTTCTCCTACTCCCACCAGATAATGTGCAAGTGCACTATTTTGGCCGACATGTCAGCCTGCTTCAAGCAAATAGGTCTACACCCCTCATGAAGCAAGAAGCGCAAATCCTTCACCTTTACCTGCTCAATAACCTAAATCAGACGGCGTTCAGGACGGCGGCATGCTTATTTTGCCTGTCCAACGACAAATATTGTTCGTACCATTCGATTGTCCGTCGCAAGCCATCTTCCCTGCTGTATCGTGGCTGCCAGCCGAGCATTCGTTGGGCCTTTGAGCAATCGAGATACTGATTGACAATCTCGTTGCTAGCCTCGTTCAGAATTATCGGTTCGAGCGATTTCTTGTCCATGATCCTTAAAATCTCGTCAACAAGTTCTAATACAGACAGCGGCTCGCCGTACCCAAAATTAAAAGCCTCTCCGTTTATCGATTCGTCAGGCATTTTTTCAGCCAGCTTCATATAGCCTTCGACGGCGTTCATAACGTAGAAGTAGTCACGAACAAACTTACCGTTGCTGCGAATGATCGGCCGTTCGTTTCGCAAGGCGGACGCAATCGTTCCCGGCACCAGCCGGTTAAAGCTTAGATCGCCACCGCCAAACAAATTCACGCATCGAGTGATCGAAATCGGCATTCCGTAGCTGTGGAAATAGGACTGAGCGATCAGATCCGCACAAGACTTGGACACGTCATAGGGAAATCGTCCGTGAAGCGCCATGTCTTCCGTATATGGCAAATTATCGTGTGCTCCGTAAGCTTTGTCACTTGAAGCAAAAATGACCCGTTCTATTAATTTAGGACAAATCCTGCACGCTTCAAGCAAGTTCCACGTCCCTCGAATATTCGAATCGAAAGTCGAGATAGCCGAGCGCGACGCCGTACCGACAATAGTCTGCGCGGCAAGATGAAAAACGGTATCTATCTCATACTCGTTAATCGCCCGTACCAGTAAATCGTAATCTTCCAGGTTTCCATGAACTATATTCGCTTTGTTTACGGTTTCGGATGAGATAAGCTTGCTTCCTGGAACCCAATCCCTAAGCAGGCAAGTAACAATAGCGCCTTCTTTCAAAAGCTCTTCGACCATCCATGAGCCGAGCAAACCCGACGCGCCCGTTACAAAAACATTTTTGTTCGTCCAAAAACCCATCAAGTATTCTCCGTCAAAGGGAATTGCTCGGTTCCATGTCCCACGTGGCCCACGGAGCTGTTCCGCTTTGACACATCGCTTCGAGCTGCTGCTTTTCACGCAGAGTATCCATCGGCTGCCAGAATCCGTAATGACGGAACGCCACAAGTTCGCCGTCGGCAGCAAGGTTTTCCAGTGCTTCGCGCTCCAGTATCGAACTATCGTCGGTTAAATAGTCGAGAACCTCAGGTTCGAATACAAAAAAACCTCCGTTGATCCATCCCTCATCCGTCTGCGATTTTTCAGAAAACTTGCAAACGGCATCTCCATTAAGGTTTAGGGCGCCAAAACGGGCAGGTGGCCGAACAGCCGTGACCGTTGCCAGCTTGCCGTTGTCCCGATGAAACTCAAGTAAAGATTTAATATCGACATTTCCGACGCCGTCACCGTATGTGACCATGAAGGTCTCGTCCTTTAACCATTCACGCAGACGGAGAATTCTGCCGCCGGTCATAGTGTGAAGACCCGTGTCGATCATGCCGACGCGCCAATCTATTCCATTACGGCTGACAATATCGCAAGAACCGTTTTCGAGGTCGATAAAATAGTCGTTCGAACGGGTTACATAGCTGTGAAAATACTCTTTTATCTGGTCGCCTTTGTAACCGCAAGCGACCAGGAAATCTTTGAATCCATGGCTCGCGTAGATCATCATTATGTGCCATAGCAATGGCTTTCCGCCGATCTCTACCATTGGCTTCGGGCGAAGCGTAGTTTCTTCGGAAAGTCGCGTTCCGAGGCCGCCGGCTAATATTACAACTTTCATTTTTCGACTATCCTCGGCTCCGGTATCGGCACTATGAACTTACCACCGCGAGCTACATATTCAGCTTGTTGCTGCATTATCTCCTCGGCAAAGTTCCAGGCAAGAATCAGCAAATAATCCGGTTGACGCTCCAAAATCGCGGAGACAGTAAGAACCGGCAAATGTGCGCCCGGCGTAAACAACCCGACCTTTAGTGAATTCTTGTCAACTGTGAAGTCCAAGAGGGATGTATCTATTCCGCAGTAGTTCAACAAAGTGTTGCCTTTAGCGGGAGCGCCGTACGCGGCAAGGGATTTTCCATCCGCCTTTAAATCTTTCAATAATGAACAAAGTTTTTCACGAGTATTTCTGGCTTTATCGGCAAACCGCTCGAAGGTTTCGAAATTGGTGAGTCCCGATTCTTTCTCCTCCATCGACAACGCAATAACTTCATCGCCATGATTTAAATATTCTTCTTGTTTCCCGGCATAGATACGAACAGATCCGCCGTGTACCGCCACTCGGTCAACTCGTATTATAGAAAGACCCACGGCATCGCAAAGCCGCATAAGCGACGTGACGGAAAAGTAGCAAAGATGCTCATGGTAAACCGTGTCGAATTCGCCAAATTCCACAAATTCCTTTAAATAAGGAACTTCGATTATGACCAAGCCGTCATCGGAAAGCAGAGATTTGCAGCCAGTTAGAAAATCCTTTGTATTATCTACATGCGCCAGCACGTTATTGCCGATCACAGCCCTCGCCGTACCATGCGATTTACGAACAACTTCAGCGGTTGCCGAGTTAAAGAACTTGTTAATTGTTTCGATGCCGCCGGCGTTTGCCATTGCGGCAATGTTTTCTGCCGGTTCGATTCCAAGAGTTCTTACGCCGTGCTCCTTAAAGCAACCAAGTAGACTGCCGTTATTGCTCGCCAATTCGACCACAAGATCGTCACTTCGTAAACCAAGAAGTTCTACAACGGTTTTTGCATACTGCCTGTTATGAGAAACGATCGTGTTTGCAGTTCCGGTGACATAGATGTAGTTGCCGAACAGAACCTTGGGGTCGACCACATCGGCCAACTGAACCAGGGAACACTCCACGCAAAAATGCACATCAAGCGGGTATGAAGATTCGTTTTTGAATTCATCCTCAGACTTAAGAAAAGAATTAGCCAATGGTGTTGGGCCAAGATCGATGAACGGGCGCAGCTTTTCCTGTCCGCAAGCACGGCAGGATGTTCTCTTGTGATAATTTTTCATCACTACGTCGTGCATAACGCTGCTTTTTCAAAGTCCTGTCCGGATCGCTGCTTCATTCTCGCCAGTTGATAATTTCGACCTTTTGCCAGATTTGAGACTAAGACCGGCAACCTTCTGGAAATTTCGCTTCCATTCTCTCGAAAAACGAAAGATCAGAAGACTGCTGAGAAATTCCCAACAAGTCGCTACCTTTACGTGAGATACTCCGTTGCCACGCATCCGCGAAAAAACATTAAATTCCATGACGCGCATACCCATATAATGAGCCTTTATCATGATCTCGGGGTCGAGAAGCCAGCCTTTGGACTTTAACCCCATGTTCATGAATGCTTCTCGCGGCAGCAGTTTAGGGCTGCCATTAATGTCGATCGATTCGAGCGATGGCCAAAGCATTCTTACAAATACGTTGTATGATGTGGATACCAATTTGCGGTAAAGACCATCCATTCTAAACCGGCGTCGCACCTTGCCCAGCACATTTCCATCCGTGGTCATCACTGCTTCGTAAAGACGAACTACATCTTCTGCATCGACCTGGCCATCAGCCGGAATGATCCCTACCCACGGAGCGGTGCAAAGCGGCAGCCCATTCAAAACGCCCCAGCCATAGCCTTCGTTGACCTCTACCCGGTGGCAGAGCACGCCATCATGACTAGCGGCAAATTCAGCGATGATCTCGCCTGTTCGATCCACAGAACCGTTGTCGACAACAACGAGTTCGAGCGCGTGGCCGGCCTTGTCGAATGCCGACTGCAGCCGCTGAAGCGTATAGGCGATGATGTCTTCTTCGTTGTAGCAAGGCACAACAAAAGAAACATCAGCAACAAAATGTGCATTTTCGTTCTTCATTCGGCTACTCCAAGGTCATGAACAGCGGCGCTCTGTTTGTCAGTCACCGAACGTCTCAGATCCTGAGCAAACATCGTACGGGTAAACTTGCCGAGACCGGCGGGATGCTCGCCGAAAGTTGCAATGCGCGTCTTGATCTTCGCCCTCGTGTCCGGTGAAACAGACGTGCGGAATGTCTGAGGCATTTCAAAACGATAGGTCTCCAAAGGTTGTTCGTATCGTTCGCTGCGCCACTGTTCCACGTCATATATGGTGTTCCATTCAGGCATCTCTACGAGGGATTCGGCAAAAGGAACATGAAGAAGCACTACGCCGAGGTATTCGATAACCGCTCGCAGCATTTTTGCATCTTCCTCGGTTTGCGAATGACCGAGAATTTCTACGAGCACGTTATGTAAAAACTCCAAACCCTCGTGGAATACATAAAAACGGCCTATCATTGAGTATTTGCTGAGCAAATTGCCGCCAACCGAGCCGTCGATCAACTCTTCGTAATTACGTTTTGACCATTCGATACATTCTTCTTTCGTGTTGAAAAGCTCATCCTGGCTTTCCTGCACGAATTTGGCAATGACATCCTGAAATGCCTGAGGCGAACGTTCGAGCATATTAGCCATTTTCGCAATCAGATCAAACGGCTTTATGCCTTGTTGCAGGGCAAATTCGAAGAATTCTTCGTAGTTTCCTTCGTAATAGAAAATAGTCAGTAGTAGATGGAAAATGCGTGACTCCAGATATTCCTGAAATGTGAATGTAGGCGTCTCCACGACGATTTCTTCAATCTCGACAATGGGTTCATCGGTGTATTTACCGATGTTGCGAGCAACCACGCGCCACTTCGTATTGAATTGCCATTTTTCACGGCTTTCCGGGTCATTCAGCGGAGCTCCGTGAAGGAGCATCAATTGGTGGGCTGAAATACGTTTAACGCCCGAATCAAGCAAGCCTTCAACCGACTTCATGAACGAGGCTTTTGTCTCGCCCGGCATACAAAGTATCAGTTCTCCGTATGACTGCATGCCCTGAGCCATAAGTTCCTTCTGAATCTCGGCATACGCCTCCAGTTTTATGTTCGAACGTTTTATGTTCGACAAAACTTCGGGATTCGTTGATTGGACGGCCGAGGTCATTGGTAGAATCCCACCTGTTTTCCGCATCACGCGTATGATTCTTTCGTGCTTGTTTTTACCGGTTGTCGTCCGAATATACTGCGGCCAATGATACTTTTGCTGTAAAAACGCAATATAATCGGCAACTTCTTCGTCCAAACCGTACATCCCAAAATTGTCATCCGCAAAACAGAGACAAATCTCGGGTTTAACGCGCTCTGCAATGTAGAACAGGTCGGCCTTAACATTCTCCAGCGAATGGCTGTAGATCTTGCTGTTCGACTGCACGCTGGAATTGCAGAATTGGCAGCTGAACGGACACCCGCGGGCGATCTGCATCATCGGGAAATAGCCTGTATCAAAAAAAGGATCCATGAAACCGGCTAGATAAGGCGATGGTATCTCGTCCAGATTTAAAATGCGTTCCAATTCCCCGCCATGGACAAAATCGCCTGTACGCCTATCTATCCAGATGTTGCCCGGAACCGGGGATTCCTGAATACCTTCAATTGTCTTACCTGCATCGACGAAGCGTTGAATGATATTTGCAAACGCTCGTTCGCCTTCATAAGTTGGGCCTCGAACCGCAATGTCAATAGCGGGAAGCGTACGCATGTACGTTTCTTGTTCCGCGACGGTGAGCGGGAAATTAGGTCCGCCCATAAGTGTCAAAATATCGGATTTCCTAGCCTTGGCGTAGTCCGCAAAATGATATGCGAGTTCGTGGTTCCAAGCGTAGCTGCTTAGGCCAAGAATGTCCGGCGCGCCGTTGTCGAGAATTTTCTTGAGGTCCTGCGGCTCGCGAACGATCGTATAGTCGATGGCCTCCGGTGAATGAACGTGCGCCTGCGCATACGCTGCAAGATTTGCAACGCCCAACGGAAATACGTCGGACGACATTGTTACTTGATTGTGACCCAAATCTGCCAATACAACGCGCATAAGCTCTCCTTTCTAACCCAACCCACTGACAGCAGCTTGATTAGCTATTAAATCCTCAAAGGCCAGACTTTTCCGAATACCTTCGACTATTGTTGTTCCCGGAGTCGATCCTGTAAGCTCGGCCAGACGCCGGTTAGTGACAGGCTCGTGTTCCATCTCTTCCTCACGTGTTGGGAGAGCTCCGAACATAAGCCTCTCAGGTGAAATACCAAGAATGCCTGCGGCCGTTTCTACGAATGATTTAACTGAGCTAAGCTCACCTGTTACAACATTTACGACATTTCCGCCAGATGTTGTTAACCCTAGTCGCAAAAGGCTTTCCGCAACATCCTGAACGTACACAAAATCGCGCAAGTGTAAACCGGCAGTAAGCGGGATAGGCGTTTCCTCGCGAACAGCACGTATTAGCGAAGGCAGCAGACGTTTCGGCGATTCGCCCGGCCCGTAAACCGAGAATAATCGGGCTGTTAGCCCTTTAACGTGACCGGCCTTGTAGCGTTCGGTCAAAGCATTTGTTCCCGCCAGCTTCGATCTGCCGTAAAGAGTAGTTGGCCTGGTTTCGGAGTCCTCAGCCAGATTGCCTTTTGCCAAACCGTATTCCATAGCTGTTCCCACATTTACAATGTCCTGTCCGGTCCATTCGGAATCTCGAACATCCGAAATCGCATCGCAAACTGTCGAGATCAACCCGGCGTTTATCTGATATGCCAACTCCTCGTTTTGTTCAGATCGATCGACGCCATAACCAGCCAAATTGAAAGTGACCACCGGGCGAAATTCTTTATAAATTGAACCCAATGCCTCGGCGTCACGAAAATCTACCTCGTAGATATCGCCATTGATGTTGTCCGCCTTGAAAATCCTATCAGCAGCGACTCGATCACGAACCGGCAGACAAAGTTCTGCGCCGGCATTATAAAGTTCTCTGGTTATCCAGCGGCCAATAAAGCCCGTACCGCCCAAAACAATCGCGCGAATGCCGGCATACCGTTGTCGGTAATCGTTCTTCGGGCTATTCGAATTGTCTGCGTTATCATTCACTATATTCCCGTAATTCCTCGGCTGCAAGCGGGGCAGCGACAACTTTATAGCCCTGATTTGTCAAGGACCTGCGCCTTTCTAATCTTCGACAACGTGCTTTGCAAACTCTTGCCGGTAGGCCTGCCACTTCACCTTATCGAAACTGCCGTCCGCATTCAGACTGTCAACCGCTCCATAAGACATTGCCAGAGCGTGATGAGTGTTGTCATGGGCGAACAAACCTTGTCGGCCAAACGTCAGCACGCGATCCAGGCCACAGGCCCATTCATCCTGTAATTCAACGTGTTTTTC
>JBQTJB010000213.1:0-3817 GCA_052387555.1 Blastocatellia bacterium
CGGAGCCATGTGGCGCGCGGGTCCTCGGTCTTATAAACCGCGTGACCGATACCCATGATCTTTTTCTTATGTTCGAGCGCGTTTTCAACAAATGCATCTACGTTTGAAATATCACCGATCTCGAGCAGCGTTTTCATCACCGCCGTGTTCGCGCCGCCGTGCAGCGGCCCGGCCAATGCCGCTATTCCCGCCGTTACCGCGCCGTACATATCAGCGAGGGTTCCGGCGACGACACGCGTCGTAAACGTAGAGGCGTTCAGTTCGTGATCGGCATGCAGGATCAATGCGATGTCGAACATCCGGGCCTCATCCGCATCCGGCTTTTCACCGCGGAGCATATACAGGAAATTTTCGGCGATGCTCAGGTTTTTGTCCGGGGCGACCGGTTCCTTGCCGTTACGAATGCGATCCCACGCGGCGGCAAGAGTTCCGATCTGGCCGGTTATTCGAACAGCCGCTCTGACCGCAGGTTCACGATCCGTGCCGTGGCCCTGTTCGTCATAAAAATCGAGCGACGAAACCGCCGTGCGGAGAACATCCATAGGGTCTGAGGTCTTCGGAAATTGTTTCATCAAAGTGATGACTTCGGCCGGCGCGTCGTAATTTCTGCGAATGCGTTCCTGAAGCTCATCGAGTTCATCTTTCTTCGGCAGCCGGCCGTTCCAAAGCAAAAAAACGACCTCTTCGAAGGTCGAATTTTCTGCCAGATCGTGAATGTCGTAGCCCTGATAAATCAGTTTGCCTTCTTCGCCGTTAACGTCGCCGATGGCACTCTGAGCAGCGACTACGCCGCGAAGTCCGGCGGCTGCCCCGGTCGATTCTGTTCCGGTAGTCATACTTAAAGTTTCCTCAAAAAATGTAATGTTTTCAACGTTTCAGATTAGCAAAGGGCGGGCAAACTTACAAATCTCAAGGTGTTGATTCAACCTCAAATTCGACAGCTTCATAAACGCCGTCCGACAGTTCGATCCGAGGGCCGCCGGTCAGATTCAATTCACTGCTTGCAATTTTGCCGCTCCAAACGCGAACGATCTTGCCGTTGTCTTCCCAAAATGCTCCGGGATATGGATGAGTGGTCGCCCGAACGAGCCTTTCGACGGCCACGCAAGACATATCTCCGGTTATTCGTCCGTCTTCGGGTTTGCGGCCTTTCCAAATGGTAGCTTTGCTTTCATCCTGCTCGCGAAAATCTATTCTACCCGCCGCGAGATCGACCCAAACGTTGCGAATTATCGTCCGATGTGCACGGTTTACCCTTTCGTACAGCGTCGTTGCGGTTTCGTCCGGGGCAATCGGCAATACTTCCTGTGCGGCGATTTCGCCGGTGTCCACGCCTTCGTCCAGTTTGAAAAGCGTCACTCCCGTCTGTTTCAAACCTTTGATGATGGCCCAGGGTATCGGCGCCCGTCCGCGTCCCTCGGGCAAGATCGTGGGATGAATGCCGAGCACGCCATTTTTAGGTGCTCGCAGGACATTGGCTTGGGCAATCTGCGACCAACCTATAATGAAGAGCCAGTCTATTTCACGTTCACGAATAGCTTTTACCGAGTCTGGGTCGTTGATATGCCTGATTTTCATGAGGTCGATGTCTTTCTGCGTGCAAAACTCATCCAGATAAACCCGACCGGATTTCTTTACGGCCAGATCGTCGTAAAGTGTTATCGCAAGATCGAGCCTGCCGCCGGCAGCATAGATCTCTTCCATGCAGGCCATGCCGAGCTGAACGCAGGTTACAAAACCAAATTTCATAGGATAGCTTAGTAGACTGGCGGCTTTCGTGTCAGATACGAGAAGGTTCGAAGAATGATTTTCAAGTCGGTGAAAAGCGAAACACTCGCAGCATACTTGCCATCCCAATCGGCCTTTTCGGTTTCGGGCATTCCGTCATACGCGTTTACCTGTGCAAGACCTGTCAAACCGGGGCTGCATAAGAGAGCACCGTTCTCGCGCCGCATCAGACAAAGCGATTCCTGAGCTGCAATTGCCGGACGCGGGCCGACGACGCTCATATTGCCGCGAATGATATTCAAAAGCTGCGGCAGTTCGTCGATATTGGTTCTGCGGATAAAGCGGCCGACCTTCGTGATCGGTATCTCAACTGCCTCGGTTTTGGGAATATTCGCTGCATTTACAGGCATGCTTCGAAACTTGAGGAATTCAAATTCTTTCCCGTTCTTCCCGACGCGTTTCTGCCTGAAAAAAGCCGGCCCGCCGTCTTCCAACCTTATGAGAATGGCAACAAATATTATCAGCGGCGAAAGGACCAGCAAGGCCGAGCCGGCAATTATGATGTCGCAGAGCCGCTTGAGAAAACTTCGGTACATCAACGGTTGATTGCGTGAAAGGCGGTTTGAAAAGCTTCGGCGTATCGCATTCCTGCTTGCCCACCGCGAAAGGCTGCGAGACCGGTAATTATCTCGACGCTTCTTGGATGAGGAAATTCGCGCATTACGCCGCGATATGCTGCAAGTGCCTGAAGCTTTTTCTCCAATCCTTCTTTTTCGATCTCGTAAAATGTATCGGCCTGAAAAACGTATCCGCCCGGAAATGTCCAGTCGGTCGACGAAAGTATTTCCATGTAGTACAGGCTTTTCAATGGCTTGATGCCAGTGCGGCGCTGAAAGAGTCGTGCCGCTGCCTGACATGCGTGAGACGTGTGCCGGTGGTCGTCGTTAATATCTTTTGGGTGATGCGTGACTATGACGTCTGCCTTGACGGATTCGATAGCGTATTCGATGAACTGAACAAGCTCGAGGTGCGGAACCGCGTTTAGCTTAATGTTCGGAAAACTGCCCATCACAGGTTCCTCGAGGCCGAGAATCTTTTGGGCCTCATATGTGTCGTGATGCAAGTCGGTCAATTCAGGACGGTGAAATCGCGCGTCGGCCTGGCCGGATAGAATACAGCTTCTTATTTCCGCTCCTGCGGCAGCCCACGCCGCAGCCGTACCTCCGCAACCGAGCACCTCATCATCTGGGTGTGCGACAACGATCAATATCGACATATTTGCCGATATTAACGGCTTAACTTCTCGATTGCAATACTATCGCCATAAAAAAATTATCCACGAAATCCCGCCAGAGTTCCAAAGGAGACCAAACAAACTCTGCGGAGTTTCGTGGATAAAAGCTGCCAGATCAATTACCGGATCTTTATTTCAAAAGATGTACGGACTCGAAGCTGCTGATTGCGGTTCAGGCGTATGTGCTTGCCGCGTTCTATAACGACAGCTCCGACACCAAACGCTGCTCCAACTCCAGCACCGACAGCGGCGCCGACCGGGCCCGCCGTTATCGCCCCTATGCCCGCACCGGCACCGGTCGAAGCGCCGACCTTGATAGCGTCTTCCTTGTATGGTCTTTGTCCGACCGCCGTGCCTTCGCTATCGACTTTCTTAATGTTATCGCCCTTAACCGGCATAACTTCGGTAAGTATCGCTGCAAAGTTGCTCCAGCGGCTTTCCGTGATGACGATCCGGTCGAACGAAAGTTCCATCTCGGCTCGTCGTTTGATGCGTCCGGGTTTCTTTGTTCGCTCGACACGGCATTCGATGATCGCGCCGCTAATTTCCGATGGCGAAACTACCCTTGCCGTGAACTTGTCGCCTTCGCGGTTTTGCTCTGTTCCGAGATCGTCCTGGAGTTCGACGATAAGTTCTGTGTCGCGCGGAATTATGATCACCGCGTCATCGTCACCCCGATAGCTAATCTTCTGTATGATCTGTGTGTCGGTGTTCGATGAAACGGTCGCCGCGTTTTCACCTGTGGAAATATCTGATTTTCCGGTTTCCGTTTGCGGCGGTATTGAATTTTGCGAC
>JBQTJB010000214.1:0-3704 GCA_052387555.1 Blastocatellia bacterium
AGCGTCTTTTGCCGTTTGTCCTCGGTCTTTTGCTCCTGTGCCAGACGCTGTGACTTTTGTTCGAGCCATGACGAATAATTCCCTTTCCATGGGATGCCTTCGCCGCGGTCGAGTTCCAAAATCCAGCCCGCGACGTTGTCCAGAAAATAGCGGTCATGCGTCACGGCTATGATCGTGCCTTCGTATTTTTGCAGGTGCTGTTCGAGCCACGAAACGGTTTCGGCATCGAGGTGGTTCGTCGGCTCATCGAGCAGCAGAATGTCCGGCTTTTGCAGCAGCAAACGGCAAAGAGCGACGCGGCGTTTTTCACCGCCCGACAGATTCTTCACAATGGTTTCCGGCGGCGGGCACCGAAGCGCGTCCATTGCCATTTCGAGCCGCGCGTCGAGATCCCACGCATCCGCATGATCCAATTTTTCCTGCACTTCGCCCTGACGTTCGATAAGCGCATTCATCGCGTCGTCGTCCATCGGCTCGGCAAATTTGGCGTTGATCTCTTCAAACTCTTTCAAGAGATCGACTGTGCCTTGAACCGCTTCTTCGACGATTTGCTGGACGGTTTTGGATTCATCCAGCTTCGGCTCCTGCTCAAGATATCCGACCGAATAGCCTTTCGAAAAAACGACCTCGCCGTTGAATTCCTTGTCCGTGCCCGCGATGATTCGGAGCAGCGAAGATTTACCAGACCCGTTCAAGCCAAGCACGCCGATCTTTGCTCCGTAAAAGAACGAAAGGTAAATGTCTTTGAGTACAGGCTTTTTGTCGTAAAACTTGCTGACTTTGACCATCGAAAAGATGATCTTGTTTGGTTCTGGATTGCTCATAACAAAGTAGTCAGCTTATCTTTTTCCCAAATTCAAACGCAAGCCAACACGAACGAAGGCAGGAGCCGCGACCGTTCGATTCGGCGTCAGGCCGATGTCGTAACGGCTATTGAATAGATTCTCGGCGGCGGCAAAAACCTGGAATTTCTTGTTTATGCGAAAGGCTGCGGTCGCATCCATCTTAAAGTAAGGACGAAGGCGGAGTGTGTTGAGATCGTCCTCAAACTGAGCGTCCGAGATACGCGATTGAATGCCGAATGAAAAACGTGAACGCGGACGGTAATTTATTTGGAAATTTAGCTGCTGTTTAGCTATCTGCGGCAGGAATTTGCCGACGAGTGGTGGGCTTACAGCAAACTCGGTCACGCGTGAATCGGCAAGCAAATAACTTGCAGAAAATTTGAGATCGCTCCTTACAAAGAGCTCAAAATCCAGTTCGATACCAAACGTGCGAGTTTTGCCGACATTCTGCCGTTGCCGCGTGATGAGGGTCGGTGTTGTAGACAGAGTGACGCTGACGACCGGATCGGAGACCTCGGTCACAAACGTATTGCCGCGAATATTTAGCCATTTTCCTGTGAAACTAACGCCTCCTTCGAATGTACTTGCCCGCTCCGCTGTCAGATTTGCATTAGCCTGTGTCACCACATTTCCAACGCGGAAGCCGCGATATAGTTCATTAAGCGTCGGTGCACGAAATGAGCGGGAGAATGCGCCATATAGGGAAATGCTCTGCGTGAGCTGGTAGAGAACACCGATTCGTGGGCTGAAAGTGTTTTGGCTGCGATCGGGAAAGCTAAGAACGCTGACCGCGTTCGTCGCCAGCGTTCGGGTTGTTGACCGTGCATCGATATTGCTCCAATTATCAAAGCGCACGCCTAAATTGAGATTCAGCTTTTTCGAGATATTCCAGATGTCTTGAACAAGGAACGCATACGTCCGTTCAGTTCCGCCGGAGCCGCTTTGTGATGTCGGGCGGCTGTTTGTGAATCCGATCTCATCGCTAAAGCCGCGAACTTCGCGGGTTTCAAAAGACGCCGAGATCACGTGAGTTTCAACAGGCCGCGTCCAGAACAAACTTCCACCACGCACCTGCGAGGGAACGCGTTGTATTCGTGAAAGGGATTCGGCATTCCGGTCGGCTGAAATCGCCGAAAATGTTTGATCGTAAACCTGAGTTTCAAGAAAAGCCCGGAGCTGGAAATCTCCAAGTTTAGTATTAGAATAATCGCCGCCGGCAGCGGCCTGTCGAAAATATGTCCGGTTGCTGGTAAGGCTTGTGCCGTTATCACGACGTTCGCTGAATAGACTGCCGCGTGCGAATATGCGGCCGTTCACCACCCCGTCAGCCGAAGCGTCTGCCACCCCTTCTAAGACAGGAGGGGAGCCTTTTGCGCGGAATCTGCGTTCTATAGTAAAAATGCCATTGTAGTGGCGGCTGTTGACACGCGTATCCGCGAGTCCGCGTTCGTTTTCGGCGGTCGGAATGTATCCGCCGGTCTGAAAAGTCTCGGCCGCGAGATCGATTGCCAATCCGCTTTTGGCAAACGATGTAAACAGGCCGCCGTCGTATGTGTTCTGTGAACCTACGGACGAGCGGATGTTCAGCATCGGCGCATCGTCGCCATTTTTCAGCGGAACGAGATTTACCGCTCCGCTCAATCCGCCTGTCCCGTAAAGCGAACTTGCACCACCGCGAAGCAGCTCAGCTTGTTCAACGGCGATCTGCGGAACCCGCGACCAATATGTCCATCCGCCGAACGCGTCGTTCAGCGACAAGCCGTCAAAAAGAACGGCAGCCCTGGAAGCCCCGCTCCCTGAGACCCCGCGAAGGTTCGCACCCTGCGTCGTCGGATTCGCCGTCTTGCTCGAACTGCGTCGAAATAATGTAAAACCCGCGATTTGTCTCAGCGAATCATCGACGGTTTGGGCTGCGGTCGAATCCAAAGCGTCACGCGTCAGCACGACAACGCTCGCAGGCGTTTCGCCCAATCGCGTTTCAGCGCGCGTAACGACAATGGTTACGTCTGCCGAAAGGTTCGCAGGTTGAAGCACTATAAAAAAATCCCGCACGCCGTCGTTTGCCAGCTGCCGTTCAAACGTTGCAAAGCTACCGGCTTTAACCGTAAGGCGGCTTCCATTTGTGATCTGCACGGCAATCGAAAAGCGCCCTTCTGAATTGGTAATCGTTCGTGCATTTGAGTTAGTACGAGTGATCGAAACGGACGCACCTGCTATCGGGGCACCATTGCCATCGACAACTATGCCGGTCAGGGTTTGCGCGGAAACACCTAAGGCTACGAGCAGAAGCAGCGATGCGGCAGAAATCAGATGCACGAGGAAATTGTAACTGACGCGAGTGAACCAGGAAACGCGGGGTTTAGCCATCTTGGCCATCTTTGTCGCGTAACCATTCCGGAAGATCGATTTCCCCGTGCAGCACCCGCCATATTTCCACAGAGTTTTTCATATCAAAATAGAGGATCAGATACGGAAAACGCCGAAGCGGCCACTGCCGAAGCTCGGATATTCCGAGGGCGTGTCCCAACCGCGGCGAGCCGGACAGCGGAAAGCGGGAAAGATGTGAAGCAGCGCGCTCAAATTCGTCAATGAATGCTATTGCGAGTTCCGAACCGGCCTCTGAAAGATAGTATTCAAATGCATGGTCAATGTCTTCATCAGCGTCCTGACGAGTGACTACTGGTTTTAATTTCACTTTCGGGCTCGCGCGCGTTTGCGGAATTTTTCAAAGTACTCCGCGTCCAGAGGTTTCTCATTCAAGGGTGAAGCGCCGCCATCCAATATCAGCCGACGAAGACGCACTCGGTCTTTCTCCTTTCGCAATAGCTCCCGCATATATTCGCTGCCGCTGACATAATC
>JBQTJB010000215.1:0-8721 GCA_052387555.1 Blastocatellia bacterium
CGAACAATAAGGACGTAGCCTGGACATATTATTCGACACCGGGCAAGCTGCTTTTCATAAGCGACCGCGATGCGTGCAAGCGATGCTACTTTCTTTACGAATCGGATATTGACGGCGGCAGTCTCCGCAAGATTTCCAACCTGCAACTGGAAGATTCATGGATGGGCAGCCGCAACAACGGAAAAGAACTGATCGTCGCCGGAAGAATCGACACGCGTGCAAGGTATCAACTTTTCATAATCGATCGCGAAAGCGGACAATTTCGTCAGTTGACTAACGAACCGGAAGCCGCATTTCGCGATCCCACATTCTCGCCGGACGGAAAGAGGATCGTTTACGTTTATAAAAAGAAGCGAACTGACCGCAGCGAGATCGAGGAAATGTACATAATGGACGCGGACGGAAAGAATAAACGAAAACTAACTACCTATCCTGCAAACGATCCGCTCGGCAAGGACCCTGGCTACAAGGTTGGCCCGCCGCATTGGAACGCAAAGTATAATTTCATCACTTACCAATCAAATCAGGCCGGAAAACAAAGCATCTACGCTGTCACTCCCGAAGGTAAAAAACAATGGAAACTGACTGATTTGAAAATCGATGAAGGCTGGCACGATTGGAGCCCCGACGGCGAATGGCTCGCCTTCGACAGCCGCGATGCCGCGACTGAGCGATACGAAATAATGCTGATGAACTACAAAACGAAAGAAATCAAGAAATTGACCGGCGACAGCAGCTTCAAATACCACCAATCGCCGGTCTTTGTTCGAATTATGTAGTTGCCTGTTTCAGAGCGTTGCCGCCTCCATGTTCGGTTTTAAGACGAACGCAACGGCTATCGCAATTAATATATTTATTACCGAATCGAAAACAATCTGCTTCGCAACCATGGTTAAAGGGAACGGCTGAACCGCATAATAAACAAGGTAAAGCGGAACTGTTATCAAAAAAGATGCTGCAATCCCAAATCTTATCCCCTGGTTCAGCCATGGAACTCCAAGCGAAATTCCCTGCCGATAAACCCACGCAAAGGCAAACCCCTTTACCAGATGCGACAGCAGCATAACAGGAAAGTAACCCATGACTTCATCGCCCGTTCGAAAAAGATTTGCAACCTGCACCCGGTCGTCGTGCAGCAGCAACCCATGGGCGATAAAGCTAAGCAAAAATGAGAGGATAAATGCCGCGATACCGGCGATCAGAAGTTTCTTATCCACTTTATCCACCGTGCATCGCCGCAGCACGAGTATTCATCTCTTCGGGTGAAACGTCCTCGATATGCGTCGCGAATGCCCAAACGTGGCCGAACGGATCCTTGAACTGCCCAGAACGGTCGCCGTAGAACTGATCCGAGACAGGACGCAGAACTTGCAGGCCTTCTGAAATGGCTTTCTCGGTGAACGCATCGACATCTTCGACATAGATCATCAGATGCACCGGCGTGCCGCCAACAGTTTCCGGGCTGACCGAGCCCATCTGGGGAAACTCGTCAGCCATCATTATTATCGCGTTGCCTATCTTTAATTCGGCGTGGCCGACCATTCCCGGGGATCCAATGCGGAAAAGTTCTTCGGCGCTAAAAGCTCGTTGGTAAAAATCGATCGCTGCTTCGGCATTTTTGCAAATCAAATACGGCGTTACGCCTTCGTATCCCTTCGGAATAGGACTAACTTTGTTTTCCATAACGCAATCTCTCCTTGTTTTTGAATTTCACAAATTTATTCCCGAAGACCGTAAAAGTCAACTGTTTTTTGAGCTGTTTGAATCCGCAGTTCGACTGGCGTAAGATTTACCCATGCATTAATTTTGACCGCGGCATTTGATAATGGAATATTGCAAACATATCGACGAGATCGTTCCCGTAACGCCGAGTGCCGATGGCTGCGAGGAATGTCTGAAAACCGGAAGCTGGTGGGTGCACCTGCGGCTGTGCGAATCGTGCGGCCACGTCGGGTGCTGTGATAATTCGCCAAACCGACACGCAACGAAACATTACAATTCGAGCAACCACCCAATAGTGAAATCGTTCGAGTCGGGCGAAGACTGGGGCTACTGCTATCCGGACGATATGTTTTACGAGACACTGCCGAAGGCAGTCCCATCTAAAATTTGAGATTTCAGATCGGAAATTTTTCATCATGAACAAGCAGGCGAAAATTCTTCTTCAGACCACTATTCCTTACACAGAGGACGACTGGCACATCGGCCGCTTTTCCTTGCTTGCCAAGCATCTTCGTTCGCTGAAAGACGAAGACGGAGACGCTCTTTATGATGTGACAATGCGGAACCGCGAAACGGATGCAAATGGAAACGATCTGGTTCTGAGTACACTCGACGAGTCTGATTTCAATCAGCTCTGGCTCTTTGCCGTGGATGTTGGCGACGGGCTAACAGGTGAAGATTGCGCGGGCATCACTAGGTTTCGCAAACGCGGAGGCGGCATCTTCTCGACCCGCGATCATAACGATCTCGGCTCGTCGCTTTGCACGCTCGGCGGCATCGGCGCGGCTCATTATTTCCATTCGAAAAACCCCGATCCCGATTTATCACGACATATCCGCGACGATCAGGAAACAGAACCCATCGATTACCCGAACTATCATTCCGGTTCGAATGGCAATTTTCAGAAGATTCATGCGGTCGATCACGAGTTACTGCGACGAACTGAGGGATCAATGATCGAATACTTCCCCTCTCACCCGCACGAAGGCGGCGTCGGCGCACCGGACGATTCGGCACGCGTGATCGCCACCGGCACAAGCAAGGTTACCGGACGGCCGTTCAATTTGATAGTGGCCATTGAACAAGCGGCCGACGCTAACGGCAACATATGCGGGCGGGCTATCGCCGAATCCAGCTTTCATCACATCGTCGATTACAATTGGGACACCGACGCCGGCTGCCCAACGTTTCTCGAAGAGCCGCCCGGCGACGGCTACAAAAGAAATCCTGACGCGCTGAAAGACATAAAACAATATGTTGCAAATGCTGCAAAATGGCTTTAGTCTGAACAACCTGCGTAAGCGGGTGGGTTGTTGTCAGAACCGGGATCATTAACGACCGAGTTCCTAATTTAAGATATGAACCAAACTGCAACTGATCGTTCGGAAACTTTCCCCGACATCCCTCTCGAAGCATGGCGGCCGACCAAGAACACCCTGCACCTGTTTTGTCAGATCGTCGGCAAGATACGCCTCGCAATGCACCCGAGGATCAACCATTGGTGGCACGTTCCGTTGTATGTCACCCCGCGCGGACTTACCACGCGGACGATTCCCTACAACGACGGCAATTTCGAGATCGAGTTGGATTTTCGTGACCACGCATTAAAGATTCACGCGAGCAGCGGCGGCTATGAAGATTTCGCTCTCTTTGACGGCCTGACTGTTGCTGATTTTTACGCCAGCGTTTTTGCAAATCTTGCAAAGCTCGGCATTGAGCCTAGGATCAAGGCCATTCCGTACGAAGCACCGTCCAAAACGCCTTTTGCCGATGACATTGAAAATAAATCTTACGACAAGAAATACGTTGAGCTCTTCCACAAAACCCTTGTTGCTGTTGATAATATTTTTGAAGAATTTCGCGGCCGATTCCTCGGCAAATCGACGCCGGTTCATATGTTCTGGCACAGCTTCGATCTTGCACTGACACGCTTTTCCGGCAAAAAGGTAACTCCGCGCGAAGAAGCCGGAATGGTCGAACGCGAAGCATATTCCCACGAGGTGATAAGTTTCGGCTTCTGGTTCGGCGACGACAGCGTACCTGCGCCGGCTTTCTATTCTTACACAGCTCCCGAACCGACGGGATTAACTGGCGAACCCTTACGACCCGACACCGCGCAATGGAACACCGCTAAAGGCGCGATGGCATTACTAATGTACGACGACGTTCGAAACTCCGAAAACGCTCGCGAGACCGTTCTCGATTTTCTCGAAAGCGCCTATCAGGCCGGAGCGAAAAGGGCAGGTTGGGATACGGAGAATCTTCAATTGAATCCGCTTGGGTCCACTTAACATCCCTGAATCAGAACTTTCATGCTCGCTAGTTGTATGCGTTCAACGTACTGCTCGATCGTCCATCCACATTCAATCGTCAACCGCTCCCAATTTTCTATCGACAGCATCGTCCACAGCAGATCGACAGCCTCGTCCACCGACCAATCGGGCGAGAGCAGTCCTTCGTGCTCGATCGTTTCGATCGTCCGGCGGCAGCCGTTGCGGATCGAGTTCATTCTGTCGGCCCATGCGGCCGCGGCGGCTTCGTCTGTTTCACGAGCGGCCATCAGTGCCTTTGCGACACCGTATATTTTCGGAATGTAATTTCCCCAGAATTCAATGAAAGCTTCGAGGATTTCGACACCCGATCTTGCTTCACGAAATTGTCTGACTTGATCATCTAATCCGTAAACATCGTCCAGATGCCGGACCGCCGCTATCATAAGCTCGCCGCGTGACGGAAAGTGCAGGTAAACCGCCTGTCGAGAAACGCCCGTCTTTCGCGCAATATCGGCCATGCTGACGCCTTGCCCCTTACTTTTCAAGAGCAATCTGGCCGCCGTTTCGATAATTTTTTTTTGAGTATTCGAAATTGTACTTGACACAATGTAAAGTATTACTTATTATTTACATACTGTCAACTTGACACTATGTAAAGCAAAGGAATTAATATGAAATTAGCAATATTCGGATCGACCGGCGGCACGGGCCGCGAACTGGTTAAGCAGGCTTTGGAACATGGACACTATGTAACGGCATTTGCCCGGACGCCGGGAAAACTTGATGCAAAGCACGAGAAGCTTTTCGTTGTCCAGGGCGATGTGTTGAATCTCGCCGCTGTTGAACAGGCAGTAATTGGCCAGGATGCTGTTATATGCGTACTCGGTGCCGGAAGAAAAGGTAACATCCGTTCGGACGGAACGCGAAATATCATCCTTGCAATGGAGAAGACAGGCATCAGGCGTCTTATATGTCAATCATCTCTTGGCGTCGGGGACAGCCGGGCCAATCTGAATTTCTGGTGGAAGCATGTCATGTTCGGGATGCTTTTGCGTCCGGCATACTCCGATCACGTGCGGCAGGAGGAATTCGTAAAGCAGAGTGATCTGGACTGGACTATAGTTCGTCCCGCTGCCTTCACCGAAGGGCCGCGGACCGGCGAGTACCGTCACGGATTTTCGGCCTCGGACAAAGCGGTGACTCTAAAGATATCGTGTGCCGATGTCGCTGATTTTCTGATAAACCAGTTGACGGATGATAAGTATTTGCGCAAAACGCCTGGCCTTTCATACTAATTAGCGGAGGATGTGATGAATAAATTGATTCTTGTTTTAACAATTGTCACGGCATTAGGCAGCGGACTGATAGCCGGGGCGTTCTTCGCTTTCTCGAACTTTGTAATGAAGGCTCTCGGACGCATCCCTTCGGCTGAAGGCATGCACGCAATGCAGTCTATAAATGTAGTTGTGATCAACCCGGTGTTTCTTGGGGTTTTTATGGGAAGCGCGGTGCTTTGTGTCGTTATGGTGATCTTCTCGGTGTTTAGATGGCAGGACGCAGGCTCGGCTTACTTACTCGTCGGCGCCGTGCTCTATTTTGCCGGCACATTCCTTGTGACATTGTTTGTAAATGTTCCGCTGAACAATGCATTGGCGGTCTCCGACCCGGCTTCATCTGTCGGACAGGACATGTGGGCGAACTACCTTGCGAACTGGACATTTTGGAATCATGTCCGGACCGTGGCTGCACTTGCATCGACGGCGTCGCTCATCGCGGCGCTTACTTATCTGGGCAGGTAATACAAGACTACTTAGGTTCTTTGTAGATCGCACCGTTCTTCATCACAAAAACGGTGCTTTCCATTTTCTTAATGTCTTTTAGCGGATCGCCGGGAACCGCAACGATGTCGGCGATCTTTCCTGTGGTCAGAGAACCTAACGTCTTGTCGACGCCCAAGAGTTTTGCGCCGTTCATTGTACCGGCAACGATCGCATCCATCGGACGCATGCCACCCCATTCGACCATTAGCGTAAACTCATGGCCGTTGGTTCCGTGAGGAATGACGCCCGAATCTGTGCCGAGCGCGATAGGTACGCGATTGGCCATCGCTATCTTTATCGCTGAACGCATAGCCGACGCAGCCGCCAACGCCTTTTCACCGCGAAATCCTTTCAAGATACCGCTTTTCGCAAGCCGTTCGACGGTTTCCCCAGCCATTAATGTCGGTACTAAATATGTACCCTTCTCGGCCATCAATTTCGCCCCTTCTTCGTCAAGAAAAGAGCCATGTTCGATCGATGCTACGCCGGCACGGGTGGCGATCTTGATGCCTTCGGTGCCGTGCGCATGAGCGGCGACCTTTCGTTCGAGCTTATGGGCCTCATCGACCATGGCTTTCAACTCTTCGTATGTGTATTGCGTCGTCCCGACGCCATCGCCTTCCGAAAGAACGCCGCCGGTTGCGCAGGTTTTGATTACGTCGGCTCCGTACTTAACCTGATAGCGAACCGCTGCGCGCACTTGGTCGGGGCCGTCGGCGATACCGGTTTTGAAGTCACCGTCGGCCAGTCCCGGTTTGTAGCCGTTCTCGTCGCAATGGCCGCCCGTAATTCCGAGCGAATGTCCTGCCGCCTGCATTCGCGGGCCGACGATCCAGCCTTCATTGATCGCTTTCCGCAACGAAAGGTCGTCAAAATTCGCGGCTCCGACGTTTCGAATCGTTGTAAATCCGGCCATCAATGTCCTTTCGGCATTGCCCACGCCTAGGATCGAGCGAAACGATTCGTAATCGCGGACGCCTGCATTCTGTCCATCGGGGTCGCCTAGAACACGACCGATGATATGCGAATGCGCGTCGATAAAACCAGGCATCAGCGTTGCATCGCCCAGGTCGATGACCTTCGCACCCGCCGGAATGTTCACGCTGCCGCTCGGCCCAACTGCAACGATCTTGTCGTCGGTAACGACGATGATGCCGTTCTTTATCGGTTCCGATCCTGTGCCGTCAATTATCTGCGCCGCTTTCAGCACAATGGTTCCTTTGCCGCGTTTTTCACCGGGTGCCCCTAATTGCTGGGCATTAACAACGCTTAATTGCAAAGCAAAACACAAAGCTAGTACGAAAAATAGATATTTCCTTGACATAGTTCTCCTTGCTGCATTCGAACGAATAGTGCTGTAACTGAAAATCTTCGCAGATTATAGGCTAAGCGGCCGTGTTTACAAATTAACTCTATTGTTTTCTTTTTGCCGCGGAATCGTGGCAAAATCCAATGACTGTAAATTCTTTGGCTATGGCTTTTCTGCTCCGATGATCGATCTCAGAAGTGACACTGTTACAAAACCGACACCGGCAATGAGATCCGCGATGGCGGTGGCCGAGGTCGGCGATGATGTTTTTGGAGACGATCCGACCGTAAACCTGCTCCAGGAAAGAGCCGCAGAGGTCTTTGAAAAAGAAGCAGCGTTGTGGGTCCCAACAGGATGCATGGGCAATGAGATCGCCGTCAAAGTACACACAAAACCCGGTCAGGAGATCGTAATCGAGGAACGCGGACACATTTTGAATTACGAGCTCGGTGCGGCTGCGGTGATCTCGGGCGTTACGATCCGCTCCGTAAAAAGCGCCGATGGCTCCGGCCATCTGACGTGGAACGAGATCACGCCTATACTTCGTATCAACCCACCGTATTTCCAAGCCGCGACCGGATTGATCTGTCTTGAGAACACGCACAATTTCGCCAGCGGCAGCGTGATGACCGCCGGGCATTGTGCCGAGGTCTGCGAAGGAGCACACGCTTCAGGTTTGCCGGTCCATATGGACGGAGCGCGTATATTCAACGCTTCGGTCGCGTTAGATACATCCGTCGCCGATCTTACGCGGCATTGCGATTCGGTTATGTTCACGCTTTCCAAGGGGCTTGGCGCACCGTCTGGCTCGCTCCTGCTTGGTATAAAAGAATTTATTCAAGAAGCGCGCGTTTGGCGGAAACGACTCGGCGGAGGGATGCGGCAGATCGGCATTCTAGCAGCAGCGGGTCTGATCGCTTTGGAAGAGTCGCCCAAGCGCCTTCACGAGGATCATCAAAACGCCAGCAAATTGGCCGAAGGGTTATCTGAGATTCGAGGCATCGACATAAACTTGAAAAAAATCGTCACGAATATTGTAATATTCGATATCTCTGCTGCGGGAATCAACTCGGGAGAGATATGCTCGATGCTAAAAGATAAAGGAATTCTGGCTATCGGTTTTGGCAATTTGATCCGAATGGTTACGCATTATGATGTCTCGGCCAGCGACGTAGATACAACTATTTCAGCGATGCGTGATATTTTAAATTAGCGATTTAATGGACATAGAAGAATTACGCGATTTTTGTCTTTCGTTCCCTTATGCTGTCGAGGACGTCAAGTGGGGTAAGGATTTGTGTTTCTGCGTTGGTGATAAAATTTTTGCCGTGACCGGTCTGGATCAAACGGCCAGCTCGCAGATCTCGTTCAAATGTACACCAGAACGTTTTGCCGAGCTCACCGAACGCGACGGCATAATTCCCGCTCCGTATGTTGCACGCTATCATTGGGTCGCTGTTCAGAAACACGACGCCCTTACTGAAGACGAGTTGAAGGATTTGATCTCGAATTCTTACTTCATGGTCTTCGAAAATCTTCCTGCCGAGAACCGCAGAAAATTAAGCTCCAGATAAAAAATTAACCGCGAATTCACATT
>JBQTJB010000216.1:0-11361 GCA_052387555.1 Blastocatellia bacterium
TTTCAGTTTTCTCGGCGTCTCGGCGTCTCTGCGGTTCATATTTTTATGTCTGATCGTTTGGCGAACTGGTCCCTTGAAGAAATTCGGGATAACAAAAAGCTGACGTTTCCTGTCGGCAAGTCTACCAAATCACGGTTCGTTGGGAAACTTCGCTATTGGTGGTGTTGGTTTGTTGCCGGTTCTTTGCTGCTTATCGTCGCAACGCCAGCACTGATCGTCCTCTGGGTAATAAATCGCCGCATGTGGCTGTATCCTCTTGCAAAGTGGGGAGCAAAAACGTGGCTTCGTGCCTGCGGGGCAAAAGTTCGCGTAACCGGTTACGACAATCTCGACCCTGAGAAATCATACGTTTTCGCCTCTAATCACCGCTCATATCTCGATACGGCGACGCTTTTCTATTTTGCCGGAAAAAAGATGGGACTCGTCGCCAAAAAGGAATTGCTCAAGTCTCCGGTGCTTGGGCAAGGCATGCACTTCGTAAACATAATTGCGATCGACCGTTCTAATCCCGAACGAGCGTTGCAATCGATGGAGAAGGCACGCGAGGTAATGCGGCAAGGCTATTCCTTCGGCGTTTTCGCTGAAGGCACGCGTGCCATGCCCGGCGACCTTTTGCCATTCAAGAAAGGAGCATTTCATCTGGCGATACAAACAGATGCCGACATTGTTCCGGTTGCAATAAAGGAAACCGATTGGATGATGGGAAAGAAAACGGGTGTCGCATTTCCGGGAACTATCGAAATGGTGTTGCTGCCGCCGATAGCGACAAAGCAATACGCCAAATCAAATGACGTCATGGAATTGCTAACGGCCACCCGAATGGCCATTGCGGCTGAACTCGCAAAGTAGTCCGGAAACCCGGATTCAGGGTTTCTTCGGAGTCGGTGACGGTGTCGCGGCCGGCTTAGGATCATCCTTCACATCTTCTTCTTCGACAACCGTCACATCAGAACGGCCGAGACGATAATCCTTGTATTTAACTCGCATTCTAATCTGAACCGAGCGGCCGTTATCGAAAACCAGTTCGTCGTCCGACGTGGTGAACGAAGGGAACCAATATTTGCCGTCAACGTTGTCGCGCCAGGTTTCAACCACCGCATATTTGTTGTTCTTATCCTCAGGAACGCCTTTGCCCTTGGATTTAACTATCATCAAATCGCGGTCGTCGACCCATACCCGGCCAATGAAAAGCCGCAGTTTGGTCTTTTTCGGGTCTGGCATCACTTTTGGCGTTACCTCGAAAACGTAAAGGTCAAGTTCGTCGATCTTTTCTTTCCCAAGCAGCGTGAAGTTGTATTGGGCAATTGAACCAGGCTCTAGTGCGAACGGGTTTACACCGCCAAGGTCTTCAATATCTTCGGGTGTAATGCTTATTTCGCGAATCGTGGGAACCGGGAAAAAAGTGATCCGCTCAAATCTTCGCCCGTCGCTGGTAAAAGTCATGAACGAATCGCGACGGTATGTGCCGGTGATCTGGCCTCCCATCCCGATCGTCTGAATAGTAGCACTCCGGTCAAAAACGTACTGCGTCAACGCCTCGCGAAAAGCACCTTCATTCGTAGTAAACCCTTTGATGATTCGGTCGATCTCTGTCTGACTCAACTCGACCTTGGTAATAGCCGGAGTCTGGGCAAAGGTGTTCGACACCGTGATACTGACAAGAAACAAAAAAGGAATTAGCAGCTTTCTCATAGATTTTTTCAGAGACTAACTTCAATAGATGCCATGCGCGCGGTTAAAGTTGACAAAATTCTGCGAAAAGGAAAGACAGGATAGCTCAGTCCGCGCTTTACTGGAACGCAGGCAGGAAAAACCACCGTTCAGTCAAGAAATCGTCCCCGAAATCTGACGATCAGTCCACGAAATCGACCTTTACTTTGTGCGGGATGATGCCGGCCTTGTGTCCTTCGGAGAGAAGCTTTTTGACGCCTTCCCTGCCGCGGTCGCCATAGTCGAGAGTCAGGTCGTTAACCCACATGGCAACGAAACGGTCTGCCAATTCGGGAGACATATCGCGGGCAAACTGCATCGCGTAGGCCAGAGCATCCTCGCGGTTTTCCATCGAGTACATTATGCTGCGGTGGAGATGTTTCGAGACCTGTTTCATCAGATCCTTGCCAAGATCGCGGCGGATGGCGTTTCCGCCCATCGGGAGCGGCAATCCGGTTTTCTCGTGCCACCATTCGCCTAGATCTAGAACTTTGTCGAGGCCAAGCTCCTTATAAAAAAGCTGGCCCTCGTGGATCAGCAAGCCGGCGTCGGCTTCCCCTTTCTGTACAGCGTCGATGATCTGGTCGAAAGGCACGACGACGTGTTCGAAATCGCGGTTATAGAGCCGAAGAGCCAGATAAGCACTCGTCATTTCGCCCGGAACGGCGATCTTCATATTCGGGATCTCATCGACGCTTCGCGGTTCCCTCGACACAACTATCGGGCCGTACTTGTCGCCGATGCTCGCTCCGTGCGGAAGCAAAGCGTACTTATCGGAAATATATGCGTACGCGTGAAACGAGATAGCCGTTACGTCGAAAACGCCTTGCATCGCATCTTCGTTGAGGGTTTGAATGTCTTTCAGGGTGTGTTCAAACTTTAAGCCTTCGGTTTCCAGCTTGTTGGTGGCAAGGCCGTAAAACATGAATGCGTCGTCCGAATCGGGCGAATGGGCGACGGTAATTGTTCTAAATTCAGGGGTTGTTTCCGCTTTTACTGACATAATCAAAACTGCGTATAGAAAATATTGGTGTCGTAGAAAACTGTTATTCTATCGTTTTCGGCGTGTTTGGCAAACAGGATTTCCAGTTCGCCGATCATCGCCGGTAAAACCTCAACTGCTTCAGACGTCATATAAGAGGATGAGAGTAAACGCCCTTTCAGCCCCTCAAAATCGAAGATCTGTTGGTTCTGAAAAGTCGCCCGACAAAAGTCGCTCTGAAAGAATGTCTTCAAAATTTCTTCGTTTACATTTTCATGACGGACTTTTGTGTAATCGTTTGCGAACCTTAACAGAAATTTTTCATATTCGGTCAAAAAAGGTGTCGTGTTCAACTGCCGCTCGTTCCAGATCAAGGCAATGTATCCGCCGGGTTTGAGAATTCGCCTGAACTCACCCCGTGTCTTTTCGGGGTCAAACCAATGAAACGCCTGCGCCGCAGTTACAAAATCAACTGTGCATTCCGGCAACGTTGTAGCTTCGGCCAAGCCGTCAATGTTCTGAAAATTCGAAAAATCGCGCAAATATTGCGCCGCTGCATCGCGCATCTTCGCGTTCGGCTCGACGCCGTAAACGGTGTTGCCGTTTTCGAGAAATAATTTTGAAGACAGTCCCGTTCCGGAACCGACATCCGCGATTTTCGAGGATTCAGTTAAACCTAAATTATCGCGAAAAAAACCAAGAACCTCCGGCGGATACCCCGGACGATATTTGACATAGTTTTCTACGCGGTTGGAAAAGCGTTCGATGGTATTCATTACTCAGGTATTTCCTCGCCCGTCCACTGCGACTTTTTCGAATGAGGTATATCAAACTGGTCGAGTATTCGGAAACACAAATGATCTATTAGTTCTTCGATGCTTTTTGGCCGATGATAAAAGCCCGGACTTGCAGGAAGTATTCGAGCGCCGGCATTTGAAAGCTTGAGCATATTTTCGAGATGGATCGAATTGTACGGCGTTTCACGCGGGACGAGCAGCAACTTGCGGCCTTCTTTCAGGCAAACATCCGCCGCTCGGTGAATAAGATTCGTGCCGGCCCCCGATGCGATCGCTCCGAGTGTACCCATCGAGCACGGAACAATTATCATGCCTTCCTGCTTATTCGAACCAGAAGAAGGCTTCGCGGCAAGATTATCCAACCTCCAAAAACGAATCAGTTTCGAGTCTTTATCGAGCCCGAGCCATTCGTTGATCTTCTCTAACGATGGATCTTTGAGATTTACGCCCATTTCGACTTGTGCAACCGTCGCTGCTGTCCCGGACATTATGAGATTTATCGTCTCAACCACGCCGCTCTCGGCCAGCAGCTGCAACGTACGATGCGCGTAGATTGTTCCGGAGGCTCCGGTGATTGCGACTGTTAGTTCCATAGGTGTAAGTAATTAGACTTTATCACTTGCAGACTGCAAATGCTCTGTCGAAAGGTAATTTCAGAAGGCCATGTAAATTTAATTAGGGGTTGAGTAGCACGAGTAAACGGTCGGCCCAGTCCGAGCGGGAATTTTTTAGGATTTCGTACTGAACCTGAGCCATTTCGCGGTTGCCGAGTTTTAGATAGGCGCGGCCAAGGTTATACCGGGCCTGGTCGAAATCTGCGTCGTAGGCGACGGCATTGTTGAATGCAGACAGGCTTTCTTCCGGTTTTCCAAGTTCGAGATAGCCTTCGCCAAGAGCATTGTAAGTTTTCGCGTCCGGCTTATAGGTCCTCAGTTGTTCGAACGCCTGAACCGATTCGCCCCAACGCTTCAATCTGAAATATGCCTGACCGAGCTTTTCTATCGCATTTGCGTGATCCGGTTTCAAGGCTATGACTCGTTTATAAGCGAGTATCTCTTCCTCGTTCCGATTGAGCTTATTTAGGCTTAGACCGTAAGCGTATTGCGTATCGGGGTTGTCATCGTCGAGCTTTATCGCCTGACGGTAGGCCTCCGCGGCTTCCCTGAACTGTCCGAGCGCAAAGCTTGATGCACCTATATTTACATACGTTGCCGCCCAATCCGGTCGCAGCTTCGCCGCTTGTTTCGAGGCTTTTAAAGAGTCTGCATGACGCCCGAGCAGACCATAACAAAATCCTGCCTGATACCACGCCTCGGTATAATTCGGATCGGTTTCGACCGCTTTTTCGAAGAATGAAAGAGCACGAACAAAATCGTCACGCGAAAGTTGTGCGACGCCCTGCGAATAAAGCCGCTCTGCGGAAGATCGTTTGTTTTTCTGTGTCTCAGCCGTCAGCGATGAAATTGTTTGAATGTCCGTAACTTTTAGCTGCAAAATGCGCTCGGCAGGTACGGCAAAGTTCAAACTCTGACCCTCGGCGGCCTGAAGCGTAGCGACGCCGATAACCTGTCCGTACATGTTCACGACCGGCGACCCGGATGAACCGGGCGAGATCGGAGCAGTTATCTGAATGATCTTTCCATAACCGGAAATTTCCCGAACAGCCGAAACAATACCGTTCGATACGCTTCCCTCGAGGCCGAAGGGATTTCCGATAACGACGATCGATTCGCCTTCCTGTGGAACACTGCGGATGATCGGAAGCGCGCGTACATACTTTAATGGAACGTCGACTTGAAGTAGAGCAAGATCGCCTTCGCCGTCGACAGCAAGCACGCCCTTCACGGGAAACTTCTTTCCGTCAACAAGATGGATCTCAACCCGGCTTGAGCGTTCGATGACGTGCCGATTCGTGATCACACGGTCGGCAGCGATGAAAAAACCGCTGCCGCGTGAGATCGTGTTGCCTTTGTTATCGAATGTTTCGATAGCGACGGCAGAAGGTTTGATGCGGCGGACAAGTTCGGGAAGAAAGTCCTGGGCATGCAGCGAAAGGCCCGCGAACAAGGTGATCGCCAGACTAACGAGTATTTTTCGAAACGCAAACTTCATTATTCATTCGACCACGAAATCGTCTTTCGCAATTATAGGCGGTTTGCGCATGGCGAACAAATTTTTAATTGACTATGAAAGAGGAGCAGCTACTTCACTATCCCGTTTCCGTCAAGCGCGGTATAAACGTCTGACGAATAAAGGCCGAACCATTTATCGGAATCGGGCGTCTGGAAAATATCTGCGTAGACACGCGAATTGAACGATTCAAGGTCGCCGACCGAGCCACGGTTCAGCCATTCATAAAGCTTCATGTGATAAAGAAAATCGTTTCGTGTCGTGTCGAGATTAATGTAGTTTTTCAGCTTGGCGAACATTCCGTTAATTTCGGCCTCGGATCGCCCGGTTTTGGCATTTTGCCGCCGAACAAACGCAGTAGTCGATGCGTCCAATTCAGGATTGGGCGAATAAAGATTTGCCAGTTTTTGCCAATCGGAGAAATCGATCTGCGGCTCGTAACGGGAGAATGTGTCGTAAACGCGAAGAATGGATATTTCGTCAGTGACAACCATTTTTGAGGCCGCAAGCGGAGCGGCGTCTATGGCTCTCGTACCTGCTTTGTGTTCGACGAGGTTAACCGCTGTGAGTTTTATTGCGCTTTCGCGCTTTTCACGGATGCGGTCGAAACTTAATTTTCGATAACGTAAAAGGGCTAGATCTTTTTCCCGATCTCCGAATCCGTCAATGGAATCGTTCACCCGCTTCCCCTGGGCGAGGTAGATCATAAATGCTTTTGGGCTGTAGAGACCCGGCAAAGCGTCGATAATGCGGACGTTTTCGTCGAGGATGTAATGAATCGAGTTTCCGGTGATCGTCCGTTCGATCTTTCGTCCGTCGCCAAAATCTATCGTCACGCGCGGAGCCGGTCGTACAGATTTCCAATGTAGAACATAGTTTTCACGAAGAAATTTTGAGATCGCGTTGTTCGGGTAAAGAATTGCCCGAAAAAGTCGGCTGTTAGCACAGGAAAACTCTTCGTTCAGGTTTCCCAACAGCCGAAGAGACAGAATAGGTTTTTCTCTTGCTTCAGCAACGCGTTTTGCCTCATTGAGATCGGTGTACCAGTAAAGCCCCGAGGCGTATGCGTCTTTTTGCATCGCAACAGTGTCGATTGCGTATGCAATCCGCCGCCATTCGTCGGTTGCTTCTCCCAATTCGGAAAACTCCTTAATCTCTGCGGCGAATTGGGCGATCAATGCATCTACGCCTTTTTGGCCGAGTGTACGGAGCTCGGTTATTGCTCCTTTGGAAACAACAGTATCGTCAGAAACCGCCTTTTTCGCGAGTTCTTCAACCGCGACCCCATTTGCAAAGCCCGATGCTGCCAGCATCAACATTAGAGTTCCGAATACGACCGATCGACAAATATGCATAGCTATCCTCCGGTTCTACATACTTTGAACGCTGCTGATTGGAGAACTTGCGTAAAAATAAGGTTGCTTTTGCGGCAAAACGTTTTAATGCTATATGCTTATAATCATGGGCAGAAAAATAGCTCTCGCGGCCGACCACGCCGGTTTTGAGGGAAAAGAGAAGATAAAGGCGACTTTGGACGAGATCGGCGTCGAGTATGACGACATGGGGACAAACTCCGCCGATTCGGTCGATTATCCTGATTATGCCCGAAAGGTAGCAGAGGCTGTTTCGAAAGGCGAATACGAACAAGGATTGCTGGTCTGCGGCTCGGGAACCGGAATGGCTATTGCCGCAAATAAAGTGAAAGGGGTGCGCGCGGCTGTGGCCTGGAACGAAGACATTGCACGGCTTGCACGCGCGCACAACGACGCGAACGTGCTTTCGTTGCCGGCACGGTTTTCGTCCGATGAAGAGATGAAGAAGATCGTGAAAGCTTTTTTCACGTCGGATTTTGAAGGAGGCCGCCATGAGCGCCGAGTTGAGAAAATTTTGGATATCGAAGAAAAAGACTTCAAATAAAACTCAGTTACTTCGACTGTGGAAATTGTCAATATAATAGCGATGGTTGCTGCGCTGGGCACGTTCGGTGCGGCAACAGTTGCTGCAATCACATATTATCGAAACACAAAACTTGAGCGTGCAAAATGGTCGTTGGGATTATATGAAAAGTTTTATGAACAACCCCATTTAATTAAAAGAGATCAGGGAAATTCTTGACCGCGAGTCCGATAGCGAAGATGTTGTTGCCCTTGTCCTTAAATGTCCTGCTGATTTTACAGATTACTTGAACTTTTTCGAATTCGTAGCGTTTCTCGAAGGAAACAAACAATTGAAACGCGACGAGGTCAGGGCTCTTTTCGATTACTATCTAAAATGTTTGAATCGCCATCCACGCGTGTTAAAATTTATCGAGGACAACGGATACGAAAGCCTTAAAAGACTGTTGGAGCACTGGACATGAGCGAATACATATTTATCTACGGAACGCTGTCTCCTGAACTAGCTCCCAAGGAAATTGCTGGGGAGGTTGAAAAGTTAAAGTTTGTCGGGGAGGGATTTGTTTATGGAAGGCTTTATGATTTTGGAGAGTTTCCTGGGATAAAGCTCGGAGCATCGGCGCGAACAAAGGTACATGGACGTGTGTACAAATTGCCTTCGAATAAAACGACAATAAAAAATTTTGATGCTTACGAAGAGTATTATCCGAAAAGGCTGGCCAAAAGTCTGTATCGCCGCAGACTTGCTCAGGTCGAGCTTGAAAGCGGTGAGAAGATACGCGCTTGGATCTACGAATATAACGGCAACACGTCAGCCGGCAATTTGATACGAGGCGGTATCTACTCAAAGGCAGTCGTTTGAGCAAGAGGATGATCTACCAGACGCATTTTCCTGCCTTCCCGCTACGCCAATTTATTGAGCTGTTTATCTATTTCGAACGGGTCGAACATGCCCACGCGGTTGATCGATTTTTGCCTAACGGCGATACGGAGATATTGATAGATTTCCACGACGCTCCTCAGTTTATTTACGACAACAACTCACTAAAAGAAATACAAGCTTGTCACCACGTTTGGGCATCCGGCCTGCGTACCGAGCCGATCACGATACCTTCGGGAAACGGCGCGGCAATGATGGTGATCTCGTTCAAGAAAGGAATGGCGGCGCCTTTTTTTCCATTTCCCATGGAGGAGATTTCCGATTGCGTTGTCGATGCGGATCTTGTTTGGGGAAGCGATTTCGGGAACTTGCGGGAAAGGCTTCTTGAAACAAAAGATATCGGGCTGCGGTTTCGAATGGTAGAGGAATTTTTGTTGAAAAAATTTGCCTCGAAGCTCAATGTAAACCCGTGTGTAGCCTTCGCAATAGGCGAAATGTCGCTGCTGCCGGACCGTCTTAGCATAGCCCGAATGAATGAGAAGATCGGCTATTCACAAAAGCACTTCGCCGAAATGTTCCGGAAGAACGTAGGCGTAACGCCAAAATCTTATCTCAAGATAATGCGATTTCAGAAAGCCGTAAGAGCTATAGACGCAACAAATTGCATAGAATGGGACATGATCGCACAGGACTGCGGATTTTACGATCAATCCCATTTTATAAATGATTTTCGGCATTTCTCCGGGTTCACGCCAGACCAGTACTCGAAAATCCACACCAATTATCAAAATTACATTCCGGTCGGATAGGTAAATTTTTTCCAATACGTCGTGAATGACAATAGTTATTATTTCGTCGTTATGGAAAACTTTTACATCAATCACATTGCCGTTTTTGTCTGTGCCGTGATGAGTTTGGTTATCGGCGCATTCTGGTGGTCACCCCTGCTATTTCAGAAACCCTGGCAGAAAGAAACCGGCCTGGCCGACGATCAACTTGCGAAGGCAAACCCGTTGAAGACATTCGGCTTATCGTTTCTTCTTGCATGGGTCATATCGTACAATTTGGCTTTCTTCCTTGGGTCACCCGGCACAACATGGCAATGGGGCGTATCGGCGGGCTTGCTCGCCGGCGTCGGTTGGGTGGTAACACAATTTATCGTTATCGCTTTATTCGAACAGCGTTCCTGGAAATACATGGCGATCAACTGCGGCTACGTCGCGGTCTATTTTGCGGTAATAGGGTTTATTTTGGGAATTTGGAGGTGAGAAAAGTCGAAGGATGAAAAAGGTAAAAAGTGAGAAAGCGGTCTAGCCGACATACGACGAAACTTTTTCACCTTTTCACTTTTGCACTCTTTCCCTTTTGCAATGCGATGGCTCAAAAAACATCAGGCGAATTTGAAAAAGAGTTTATGGACGGCCTTTCGAAAGAGACAGGTAAAGATCTAAAGGCGTGGATGAAAGCGATTGACGCTTTCCCCAGCAAAAAAAGAAACGAATTGATAGCATGGCTGAAATCAGAGCATGGATTCGGGCATATGAATGCATCGCTGCTTGCGGGCATACACGCAAACGGCGGTAACCCGGTTTACGCCGATACGGGCGATCTGCTTGAGGCTCAATTTGCGAAGGCTGCCGATATGAGGCCGCTGTACGAAACGTTTCTTGAATTTATCCGGAAAAATTTTCCGAGTTCGAGCGTCCTGCCGAAAAAGACTTATGTCTCGATTCTGGAAAACCGCGAGTTTGCGGCCATCAACATTAAACCAAAAGAGCTAAGGATCGGCCTTGACCTCGGCGACCGGACGTTTGATGCAAAAATCGAAAAAGCAAAACTCACAGGGCCGATGCCGCGGATATCGCACATGTTCGTGCTGACGGACGCAAGCCAGCTCGACGGCAACATCGTCGATCTGCTAAAGCAATCGCATGCAAGGTGTCATTGATAGTTTGAGGTTTCGGTCTCAGTGGTCTTCTGTGTATTCCGTGATTTCCGTGGTTTCTACATTGATAAAAGATGGCAACCACGGAAAGCACAGAATAAAAACTCAAAAACAGGGATAACTTACTTCAAAGCGTTCCGTAAAAAAACGACGAGCGGGTACGCAGCTTTGAAACTTTCGGCAAGAAGCTTTGGATAGTCCTTTCCGACTGCTTCCTTTTCGGCGAATTCCTCCGAGACCGTGAAGGATTTTAGTTTAAGGAATTCGATGGCCGGGTGGTCGGCCGGAAAACCTTTTGGCGGTTTTGATAACCGGTCGCCGTCGAGGTCGCCAAAGCGGTCTTTGAATTTCTTTGCCTCGACTATTTTCAGAAAGTCTTTTGTGTTTTTTGCAATCGCATTTCGAACTTTTAGCAGCTCGGTTGCGTCGGGCATATGCTTTCCGGCGGCGGCAAAAAACATTCCCGGCTGGACGTGAAAATAATAACCGGGCGACATCGCTTTTTTTCCGCCCGGAGCAACGAATGCTCCAAGATTTGTTTTGTACGGACTTTTGTCCTTTGAAAACCGGACATCGCGATAAATGCGAAAAACACACGATTTCGGATCGATTCCCTCTACTTCAGGATCGAATTTCACAATGCGGCCAAGGAGATCACCGGTTACAGCTATGATGTTATCATTAGCCTGAATATATGTGTTTTTGTTTGCATTGAACCAATCGCGGTTGTTGTTCTTATCCAGTTTTTTGAGAAAATCAAGTGTTTCTTTTGCGAGCATAATTCGGGTATATTAGCACATTAAAAATCCCGGCAATCAACATTATGAAGACGATTCTAATTTTGTTAACTTTTCCATTCTTGTTCACAGCAGTATCGGCGCAATCGCCGAATTACAAAATTGCGTACAACGTTCTTCAGGACCAAAAAGCCGATGACTACGAAGTCTTTACGATGAACTTCGACGGCACAGGTCCAAAGAACGTGACGAACAATAAGGACGTAGCCTGGACCGATTATTCGA
>JBQTJB010000217.1:0-3341 GCA_052387555.1 Blastocatellia bacterium
GCGCTGGCGGCTGAACAAATAGAATCCGTCACTATATTGTAGGTCGATGATTTTCCCGAATTTCAGAGCATTGTATTTTCGACGAATCTCTAGCCACTCTTTCGTCCATTCGAACATCTTCTGCTCATCCGCCGTCCTCCCTTCTTTTGTAAAAGCATTTCGCGTATCACCTGGAAATCCACCAGGAAAATCTTTTCGGTTATCCGGATCATGGCCGCCGGTCATGGCGATCTCTTCGCCGTAGTAGAGCTGTGGTATTCCGCGTGATGAAAGAATGAACGCCGTGTGCATCATCGCTCCTTCGAGCGTGGCACCCGGCAGCGACATAAACCGGTCGGTGTCGTGGTTGTTTGCTAAAACTGTGACGTTGTTGATATTCGCGTAAAGCCCGTCGTATTTCAACACATCACGCAATGCACGGGCCGGTTTCTTTCCTGTAAATACTTCCTGCGATGTTCGCCATAATTTGAAATCGAAAACGCTCGGAAGGTTGGTATCGATGCCATCCCAACCGACACGTCCGCCCTGGAAAAAAGCGGTCTGCGCAGAATCTTCTTCGAAAACCTCGCCGACCATCCAGTAGTTCGGATACTGCTTTTTGATCGCCGCCGACCAATCGCGGATAAACTCGCGCGGCATGTACTGGATCGTGTCCTGTCGAATGCCGTCGATGCCCGTCGTGCCTATCCACCACAGGGCGTTTTGGATCAAGTAGAGCGAAACTTCCGGCTCGTTCTGATTCATATCGGGCAGAAGTTCGTTGAACCAGCCTTTTAACAAATTATCGCGTTCGGCTTGTGAGGCGTTAGGCGAAAGCAAAACGGAGTTATTAAAGGTGTTTTGTGAAAATTGGCTAAACCAATTGTCCAGCGGAGGACGTTTTGCCCAGGGATGTTGAATGCCGACGTGGTTCGCCACCTGGTCTTGTATAACCTTAATGCCGTTCCGGTGACACTCATTGATCATCGCCTGCAGATCCGCTAACGTCCCGAAATGATTTTCGACGCCGTAATAATCTATCGCGTGATAGCCGTGATAATTCGTGTTCGGGCACCACGGCTTGTCGCAATTGTTGGCCTCGTCCGGATTGTCGTACCACGGGGTGAGCCAGATCGCCGTTATGCCAAGCTCTTTCAGATACGGAATTCGCTTTGTGATTCCCTTAAAGTCGCCTCCGTGCCAGGCGCGTGGATTTTTTCGGTCGACGCCTTTATTGTTTGCCGTGTCGCCGTCCGAAAAACGGTCCGTCATTATTAGATAAATGACATCGTCGTTAGTTATGCCCTGAAAATTAGTATTAGGATCAATCGGAGATTGAATCTCAAACGGAACACTCACCGTCCCGGATGCGGTATTCAGGTCGAAAGAATACTTTCCCGCTCTGGTGTTTTTTCCGATCGTAACATCGAAGAAAACATAATCGGCCCGTGAATTTACTCTCAAGTTTGAAATTTTCAGATCTGAGATTTTCGATTCAACCCGCGCACCCCGCAAATTCTCCCCACGCGCCAAAACCCGCACCGGATTGATCGTATGATTCGCCCACCAATTCGGCGGTTCGACCTTTTCTATCGTCGGCGCCTGCGCGCAGAGTGCGCGAACACAAATAAAAATGGCGAGAATCGATAGACGAAAACGCATCTGCATAAAGAAAAAGGGCGTGAAATTCATTATGTTTCACGCCCGGGAAAAGAACAAGCAAAATGCGGTTTAGAGTCCGGCTTGCTCCCGTGAGGGCAAGCCTTCGTCTGAACACCCTAGAATTCCAGACGTACGCCAAATTGTATCTGGCGGTTCGTAAAGCCTTGCGTTCCGCGGATCGTGCCAAACCCGAATACGGGATCGGAGTTACCCAGATCGGTATTCGGCGGCGTCAGCTGCGGCGTGTTGAACAGGTTGAAAAACTCCGCACGAAACTGGGCCTTGAAACGCTCGTAGATCGCAAAGTTCTTCGTTAAACCCAGGTTCAACTGGTTTCCGATCGGGCCGCGCAAGCTGTTTCGCGTGAGCGTACCGAACCTGCCTGACGGAGCATCAGTAAAGGCCGAACGAACCAGATAAGGATCGCGTTCGCCCGTGTAAGGCTCGCCAACCAGATCAACGAGAACGCCATTCCTACGAACATCGAAAGGCTGCCCGCTCTGTATGCGCCAGATGCCGTTTAGCTGCCATCCGCCGACGATCGCATCGAGAGCGCCCGGAATATCCGAACCCCACTTGCGTCCGCGGCCGAACGGAATCTCCCAAACGGATTCGAGCGAAAGAACGTGCGGGAAATCAACCCGCGAGGTCGTGAACGGTTCGATGAAGTTGATATTCGTATCTCCAACGCTGTCGAATGCACCTTCGCCGTTGTCCTTTGTTTGCGAAAGAGTGTAAGCAACGCGATACTGCCATCCGCCCGAAAAGCGGCGGGCAAGCTGGACCTGCAGCGAATCATACTGTGACCGTCCGTTATCGTCGCGAACGCGAACCGGGCCGTTAGTTGGGTAGCAGGGCGACGTGGCAACGCCGTTCGGGCACCGAATATTTGTCCCTTCCTGAACTATGCGCCCGTTCAGATTGTAGTAGAGGATCAGATTTCGTCCGGTCGTTCCAACATACCCGATGCTGATCGCCGTGTCATCGGTAATCTGCTGCTGAAGTTGGACGTTATACTGGTGGATCATCGAAACCTGATTGTCCGGCAGTACCGCAAGAATGCTGACGTCTCTCGGACTGGCAAGATTTACGCTCGAAACATCACCAAGCGGAAGAATGCCTGTGGCCTGGCGCGAATCTAGCGAGCCGTTCGGCGCCCTGCCGGAAAGAGTGATCCTTACGGCCGATGCAGTATTGTTGTTGTTGAATTGCGAGAAGCCGCTGTATGGCGGGTTCTGGGCAAGTTGGTTATCAATACCGCCGCGATCAAGGAAATAAAACAATCCGTACCCGCCGCGAAGCACTGTTTTGCCCTTTCCTCCGAAATCGTAAGCAAACCCGATTCGTGGACTAAAGTTATTCGTGTCGGTATCGGCCAGAGCGTCGCCTCCATCCGAGGCAACCTGCAATGCTCCTGTTTGAACATTGAAATTTGCCTGGCGGCCATACATTTCGGTCGGATTCGTGAAGAGTTCGTAACGAAGCCCGAGATTTAACGTCAGATTCTTCGCTGCTCTCCAATCGTCCTGGACAAACAATGCGTTTTCCCAGTTTCGCGTCCCAACCGTGCCGAACGGCGGGCCTATCTGGTAGTTGCATACAAAGCCGATCAAAAGGTCGGACTGCTCCCAACCCGTAGTCGGCGCATTACCACACTGGGTCGGGTCTCCGTTTCCGATAAGGAAGAAATAACCTTTGCC
>JBQTJB010000218.1:0-4984 GCA_052387555.1 Blastocatellia bacterium
TCAATGCTTCGATCTGCCGCTGCTGATCTTCGATCAGTTTCTGCTGTCGTTCGATCTGCGCCTGCTGTTCGGTATTCGCCTTTAGCATCGTTTCGATCTGCGCCTGTTGTTCCTTGACCGCATCGGCGCGGTGACGGTTAACGCGATCAAGGAACAACAGGCGCAGATCGAAACGATGCTAAAGGCGAATACCGAACAGCAGGCGCAGATCGAACGACAGCAGAAACTGATCGAAGATCAGCAGCGGCAGATCGAAGCATTGACCAGGCTTGTTTGCCGGTCGAATCCGGCTGAGGAAATCTGCAAGCCGTGATTCCATGACGGACCAAAACTGCGTTTATACGACGCGTTTAACCAAGCGCTTGTTCGTAAGTGGGTGGCAGTAAACTCGCGGACGATAGACAGGTGCGTCGGTTAAGCCCGAACTCAGGTCGGCAAACGACAACCGCAGCCGCCGGCTCCTCTCCTGTCGGAGGAGGGGATGGCCGAAAGACGGGATGGTCCGTAACCGGAGAATTCACCCATCCAAGCTGCGAAAAGCAGCCATCCCACCTGAGCAAGGAAAGGATCTTTAGGCCCAATGACCTCTTAATTTAACGCTCGTCTTTCCTAAACATCATTAACTTACTCATTTTCCGGTTTTGCCTTTTTGTTGTTCAAAGTGTTATTCTCAGTTTTGGCTAAAAGTTTGAAACTGTTTTTGCACTGCTGCAATTATCTTCAAACGACCGAGCCGCAAGGTATTTCATAAACTAAATAAACGGACAATCGGGGTTATTGGTCTGACCTGGAAGATATTTTTCAGGAATACGGACTCCCTTACCCTTTTGCTTTAATTAGGTGAGCAATTCACCGCTGCACTTCTTTCCCGATCCGTAAATCAAAATCAGGAGTTATAAGTTTTGACGAATTTGAAGAAGATCTCGTATCTGTCGGTTATTGCATTTTTTGTTTGCATATTGTTCGGCGCGCCGGCGTCGGCTCAGGATCGTGAACGCGTCGTTCGCACAGTTTCGAGCCAGCCAATTAACCAACCGTCAGCACCACAAACCGATAGATCAAGATCGCTTACATCATCACAGCCAACCGGTTCCCCTGCCATAAGGCCAACATTGACCAACGAGATAGTTATCCAAAAAGAAGCCAAACCACTTGTCAAAAAAACCGGGGATTCGCGTCCGATTAGTGCGATGATGGCCGCGGCCGGTCGTCGATCCATGTATGGCGAACCGACGACTAACGCCATGCTTCGCGGTATTCAATCGCGGTTGGGTATTCCATATCTATACGGTTCTACCGGTCCGAATCGTTATGATTGCTCGGGGTTTGTATGGTCGGTATTCAACGAAGCAGGCGTTAATTTTACGCGGCAAAGCGCACGCAGCCTGTGGTCGATGTCAGTTCCGGTCGAGGGTGATGAGCGATTCAAGTTCGGAACTTTGGTCTTCATGAACAGACTCGGGCACATGGGCATCGTCGCTGATGAGAACGGTTTCTATCACGCATCTTCAAGCAAAGGCATCACTTACTCACCTTTCAAAGGTTATTGGGAAAAAAGAATTGTCGGATTCAGAAGACTGGTCACGCCACTGATAGACCCGAAAGTATCGGAAAAAGCAAAATAGATTTTATTATCTAATAGGATCGAAAGCCCGGAGAATTTAGTTTCCTCCGGGTTTTTTTATTTGTCGGTGGATCAGCTTTGACTACTTTCCTATAAATCCCGGACGCGAGGAATGTTCATTCGTTTCCGTAAAGCCGACGATACTGCCAATCGTCACGTACCATAACTTTTCCTCTTCGTCCAAAATATAAAGAACACCATCCCTAACGTCTCGTACTTCCCCGCGAAACATTGCACCGGTTCCGCAATTCACATCCAACATTTTTCCCATAAACTGCCGTAACAATTCTTCCATTTGATCCCGTTCCTTTCTGATTAATTCTTAGACGCCAATTTTACAACCTAACCAATCCAAAAAGCGAAATCGCAATGAAGTTCGTTCATTTTGACCGAAATTCAGTCAATCAGATCAGCAGCCGTTCATTTTGAATAAAAAATGTTGTAAATTGTTTTGCATAGTTGTATTTTGTTATTTGAGAGTCTCCGATTCTCAACACACCAAAGCCTTCACTTTCTTTTTCTAAGAGTAATCCTTTCCCAGGAGCACCTACCCAAATGAAAAGATCATTTATCGTCTTTTTAGGCCTGACGGGCCTGTCCTTGGCATTGGCTTTTATTATTTACACGCCTTCCGCATCGGGAAACGAAGGAAAGATCATACGTAAAGCAGACCCGATACCGGGACGTTACATAGTCGTGTTTGACGACAAACCGAATGATAGCGCAAGACCTGATTTCAACGTCGAAGCGGAAGCCTATGAAATAGCCGGAAACTTTGGCGGTACTGTGGAACATGTTTATCGGTCTGCTCTAAAAGGATTTTCAGTCGAGATGTCCGAAAAAGCAGCCGAAGAACTGAGTCAAGACCCGCGAGTCTTGTATGTAGAAGAAGACGCGCCGGTTTACCCCGCTTCGCCGCAGACCGCCCCGGATTGGGGACTAGACAGGATAGATCAGCGCCTGCTTCCGCTTGATTCAACATATCTCTATGCGCAAAACGGAGCAGGAGTCAACGTTTATGTTATCGACTCCGGCATTCGGCCCACACATGTCGATTTCGGCGGGCGAGCATCTATTGCGTTTGACGCATTGAACGACGGCCAGAACGGAATCGACTGCACCGGACATGGAACGCATGTCGCGGGAATAATCGGAAGCTCGACCTACGGTGTTGCTAAAGCGGCGACCTTGCGAGCCGTGCGTGTTCTGCCTTGCGTCGGGACCGGCTCGACGGCGGCCCTTATCAGCGGTGTAGACTGGGTTACGGCTAACCGTGTGCTTCCGGCGGTTGCGAATATCAGCATTACGGCGAGCGGCACATCCAGCGTTATGGACACGGCCATTAACAACGCTATTTCGTCAGGGGTGACGTTTACGGTCGCGGCGGGAAACAGCGGCCTCGATGCTTGTAATTTTTCACCTGCCCGCATCCCGAACGCTCTAACTGTCGGAGCAACGACAAGCACCGACATCCGTGCCCCATACTCGAATTTCGGATCTTGTCTCGACATTTTTGCACCGGGGCACGGAATCACTTCATTGAGCCACGCAAGCGACACTGGAACGCGCGGAATGAGCGGTACCTCGATGGCTTCTCCATTCGTGGCCGGACTTGCAGCACTTTATCTCGGCTCGAATTCGGGAGCTTCGCCTACGACCGTCGGCAACCGTATCAGAAGCGATGCAACGTCCGGTTCGGTCGGTGATGCGGGCACAGGATCGCCGAACAGGCTTGGTTATTCATGGCTCGGCGGCGCGCAGCCACCTGTCCCGGGAACGGTTACGATAATCAAGCAAGTTAGGACAATAACGAATGGCACTTCGTCGCCGGACGGTTTCACATATTCCGCAACAAATCTCGGCGCTGCTAATTTCATGCTTATTGACAATGACGCACCGCCCTCGGATCGGTTTGTTAATACTTCGGTCTATACATTCGATCAGCCGGGAGCGATCACAGTTACCGAATCGAGCAATGCCGGATGGAACACTACGTCGATCTCATGCACGGAATCGAATACACAAAACTCGAGCGTGGACATGACTAACAAGCGCGCCAGCATAGTCCTGGAAGAAGGCGAATTGGTCACCTGTACTTTTCTAAGCGAACAGTTTGCACCGACTGCCTCCCTTGTATCGGTTGCCGGACGAGTTGCAAGCGAGAATGGAAACGGCGTGCGGGGTGTTTCGCTTACAATCATCAACCTGGTTACCGGCGAGCAATTCACTGCAAGAACCAACTCATTTGGATTCTATAACTTCAGCGACCTTCCCTCGGCTAACTTCTACACTTTGCGGGTAAATGGCAGCAAAAGGTACATTTTCACGCCCGACAGCCATTCATTTATGCTTGAGGACGATCTGGGAGGCATCGACTTTACAGCCTTGCCTCAAGCTCCATAACTTCTAAAGGTAATATTTTCTAATTTTTAGGTCTGTAGGCTTTGCGCTTGCAGGCCTTTTTTGTGTTATATTCCTTTTTCTGGAAATTTCTGGAAATTTTCTGCGATTGGTGGTATTCTCCCCCAAACGCATTAAGATGCCTGACCACATGGTCTTGCGAATTGTGTCCGAAATGGGGGATCTATATCTCCCTCATGTCTATGCCTTTCGGACTTGTCCGGGAATGTACGGATTTTTAAGGCTATTAAGCCGTGTTTGAAGATAGCTACTGTGTTCAGACAGGACGCGGTTTTATTGCAACTAACAGTGACGGTTTTTGCATTCATGCCGGCCGTAATACTGTTTAACAGTCTAATCTTTTTTGATTTTGATTATTTATCACCTGACGATAGTCGGTGAAATGAAAGGAGTAGAATATGATTTTCCCCCAAAGAGTTAATTTCAGGCAAGGATTTACATTTTTATTACTGATGTTTGTCCTTTCCACCATGACCGGTTTCGGTCAATTTAAGATTAACGGTGATTCCAAGACCGTCTTAAACGTGGTGGAACCGGAGACCAATAATTTTTTCAAGTTCAAGGGTAATCCGGACTGTAAGGATCTGGACGATTCAGGTGATTCACGTTTGGCCCACATACAAACCGCGCGTGAAATGAAGCTTGATTTCCAGCCGCCTACAACCTTGACGAACTATCCTTATACCAACGGTTCATCACCGACTGGTAACCGTTTCGTTACCGGGCCGCAGGATCCGGCAAATTCTGTAAACGCCCGCCGGACTTCGAATTCGGTTATGGATTGGACTTCGACTAAAGCGGTAAGCGCCGTTATTGTCAAAGGCGGCCCGGATGCGAATGTTTACTATTACCAGTCAGGTTCGTTCGGTCAAAACGGCCTGCAAACACCGACAGGATTAGCGATCAGCCACGTGACTTTTTGTTACCTTACGCCGGGCA
>JBQTJB010000219.1:0-8050 GCA_052387555.1 Blastocatellia bacterium
GGCAGGATCGCTCTTGCCAACCGGCCCATGAATTGAGTTTAGAGAACTCGCCGCACGCCCGAGCCAAGCATACATCTTTTGGGGCGGCATCCGTCAATCAAAGACATTCCTTTTCAAAACAACAAAAACGCGTCAAACGGCTTTATTTATACACCTTCTTCGGCTTTGCCTTTGTCAGCCGCTTTGGCCGTCGCGGTACGGCCGGTTCGCGATCCACATTGATCTCAGGCAGGCGAGGATCTTCCGCTGTGTCGCCAATCGAGCGTGAACATGGTTCTTTGTGTTTTCGAGCGAAACTTCGTAGCAACGCTTGAACGAGTTATCGCCTTTCGATCTGCGAGCGGCTTCAAAGACCTTTCGCGAAACATCCTTTAGCGAGCCGACGCCGGCACCATCGAGTCGCGGATGCGAAAGCCGCTTGCCGTTCGACTCGCGCCTGGTGATTCCCAGGCGGCAGTACCGCCAGAGCTTGCGTTTATTCGAGAAGCGAAGCGGCGTCTGTAGATAACCGACAAACCGGCAGGCCGTGATCGCTCCAACGCCCGGAGCCGTCTGTAATAACCGCACCTCCGGGAAACGCCGCGCATACTCGATCATCGCGGTGCGTGCCTCGTTCTCGCTCTCGATCATCCGGTTCAGAACGGCGAAGCTTTGAGCAATCATCCGCTTATCTCGGGCTGTGTGATCGCCTCAAGCAAAGCCGCCTGGCCGTTTGCGGTGAATAGTCCGGCGTCCTTGCGGATCACCCCGAGAGTTCGCAGCCTCGCCTTGATCTTCGATTTCCGCCGTGCCTGCTCACGGCTCGCCTGCTCATGATGCGTTACCAGATGCCTGAACGTCCGCCGCTCGCTGTCCCGCTCACGATAAACCTCGTGAACGCGATTCAGCCTCAGCAACTCGGCGAGTTTCCCCGCATCGACCTTGTCATCCTTTACAGAATCCTTCCCGATCCACGCCAGACTCCTCGGATGCGAAACCGTCACGCTCTTAACCATCGGAGCGATAATCGACCCCGCCCAGTCCGCGAGTTCCCCAGCCTCCATATGAACGCGCACGTCGCCGCCCAATCCCGCAAACGCATTACGCAGATCCCGCTCCGATGTCCGCACAAACCGCGAAGACCGCAGTGTGCCGCCGGCATCAATCACGCTCTGACAACAAAAACTTGAACCCAAATCCAATCCAACGTAAATTGTTTCCAGCATTTTTTAATTAAAAACCTCCTTCCTAACAGAAGGGTCAAACAATGCACTCAATTGTCAAAGAACCAGTAGGATGCATCTGAGCAAAAGCCCGACTTTCATCCTACCAATGGAGATGAGGCGGGAACAGCGACTTTGTTATCAACGCTGTCCGCTACCCGCAACTTGCGCGGTTGCCGTTCCCGCCCATCTCATCTCAATCGTTACGAAAACTAAAAAGCTTCGTTAAAACTCACATCGCCCGCAGCCGCGACTTGATAGGCCGAGACGCGGCGTTCGAAGAAGTTTGCAAGAGTTTTTTCGCGATAAGAATCCTTGACATTACCTGGGTAATGAAAATATCATTGATGCGTGAAAATGATCCGTTCAAAAATTACCGCACAAGGTCAGATCTCGGTGCCGGCCCAGATACGCCAAAAGCTTGGGCTCGGCCCCGGGTCTGTGATCGAGTGGGAAGAGCAGGGCGATGAGGTAGTGGTAAAGAAAGCCGCACTTTACACGCTAGAAGACTTGCACAACAATCTATTTCCGGAAGGTTCGCTGCCTCGCAAAAGTCTGAATGAGCTGAAGGAAGGCATCAGGAAATACGTTCGCGAAAAACATGCGCGCCGTTGATACGAATGTCCTTGTGCGGCTATTCACCGAGGATGATGCTACCCAAGCCGAGAGAGCTAAACAGTTCGTGCGTCCGGGAGCGTGGGTTTCACACATTGCCCTAGTCGAAACAGTCTGGGTGCTCCAGTCCGTTTACGAACGGTCAAGGCGGGAAATCGGCCGGGCCGTCGAGATGCTGCTTTCGAACGAGTCGATAGTACTGCAGGAACCGGAGGCGGTGGCCGCGGCCTTGAATCTGTTCTCCGAAAACAGAGGCGTCAGTTTTTCGGAATGCCTGATGCTCTCCGCTGCTCGCAAAGCCGGTCACCTGCCGCTCGGAACGTTCGACGCGAAACTCGCAAGAATTGATGGAGCAGAGTTGGTTTAGTTTCTGCACAGAAAAACCATTCCAACGCATCGCCTACTCACCGCTCGACTCCTCAAAGAGGTAACCAAGAATCTTCTCCGGTTTGTTGAGAAACTCTTTCGTGATCGCGTAGTGTTCGGTTTCCTTGTACGAAATCGGATGGATACCCTCTTCCGAGAAGTGGTAGATCAACGCATCAGGATACGCCATGAGAATTGGCGAATGAGTAGCAATGATCAATTGTGAATCGAGCTTGACCAGCTTATTAAACACTGCCAGCGCGGCAAGTTGACGAGAGGGTGATAAAGCAGCTTCTGGTTCGTCGAAAAGATAGATTCCGGCCCCGCGTAGTTTATTGGTCATCGTCGCCATGAACGACTCACCGTGCGACTGTTCGTGTAGCGATTTGCCGCCGTAGGTCCATAAGTATTCTGCCCGGCCGTCGTCCATAAAAGAAGCAAGGTTATAAAAGCTCTCAGCCCGAAGAAAGTAAGAATCTTTTGGAATCTTATGGCTTCGGATAAGCAGCGTGTTCTCAAAGAGAATGGAGTGCGTATCGGCGGTTGAGAATAACGTATTTCTCGTACCGCCTTCGGGATTGAGCCCAACGGCCTGAGCTATCGCCTCGAGAACGGTTGATTTCCCGCTGCCGTTTTCGCCGATGAAGAAGGTTACTTTTGGATGAAGGGGCAGAGACCGGAGCTGAGATATCGCGGGAAGCGAGAAAGGATACTCGGCAAAAGAAGAAACCTTCTCGCGTTCGAGAACGAACTCAAGAAGGTATCCCTTTTCCCAATCTTTCATGCGATCAAAATGCCTCCGAAAAACTGACTTCCCCTGCCACAGCAACCTGATAGGCCGAGACGCGGCGTTCGAAGAAGTTGGCTAGCTCCTGAACATCCTGTAGGTCCATGAATGAAAACGGATTCTTTGCTCCATAAACCTTTTGCATCCCCAACATTGCGAGGCGCTGGTCAGCGATGAATTCCAAATACTGCCGCATATCGGCGACCGAAAGTCCGGCGACGCCGCCGCTCAGGATGTCTTCGGCAAACTGCATTTCGCACGTCACGGCTTCGTCGAGCATCGTTACGATGTCGCGTGTCAGAGCGTCGTCAAACAACGCCGGTTCTTCTTTGCGGACCGTGTTAACAACTTCGAGAGCGAAGTTCATATGAGCCGATTCGTCGCGGAAGACCCAGTTCGTTCCCGCCGCGAGGCCGTGGAGCAAGCCTTTGGAGCGCAAAAAGTAAACGTACGCAAACGCCGCGAAGAAGAACAGCCCTTCGATACAAGCGGCGAAGCATATCAGGTTTAGCAAAAACTTGCGTCGGTCTTCCTGTGTTTGTAGCGAGTCGAGATTCTGGATCGTGTCGATCCATTTCATGCAAAACTCACCCTTTTTACGAATCGACGTAATGTTCTCAATCGCCGCAAACGCCGCTTCTCGCTCGTGATGATCTGGAATGTATGTGTCGAGCAGCGTCAGATAAAACTGTACGTGCACTGCCTCTTCATAAAGCTGCCGCGAAAGGTACATCCGAGCCTCGGGCGAATTGACGTGTTTGTACAAATTCAAAACGAGGTTGTTCGACACGATCGAATCGCCGGTCGCAAAAAAAGCGACCAGCCGGTTGATCATATGCCGCTCCGGGCCGGACATCTTCGTCCGCAGATCGGTGACATCGGTCGAAAAATCGACCTCCTCGACCGTCCACGTGTTCTTGATCGAATTTTTATACATCTCATAAAAATCCGGGTACTTCATCGGACGAAGGGTTAGATTGAATCCTGGGTCTAGAAGCATGCTTGTTCTCGCTTACCGCTTTTTGGCTCCCTTTAAGACTTTTTTCTCTTCGGACTGCAGCTTTCTTTGTATTTTCTTAACGTCTTCGGCGGGTGGTAGACTTTCCGGGACGATTCCTCGATTGCGAAGCATTTTCCGAACAGCTGAATTATTGTCTACGTGTTCGTTTTCGATCGAACGCTGGCCCACTAGATCCTTAGTTTGAACATTCAGACCAGTCATTTCGGCCGCAAGATCTTTTGCTTTAATGCTAATTGTCGGCAAGAAATCGGCAACGGGGCGTTTATCCGGCACACCCATTTTTCTCTTGAGCATTTGCGTCGAAAGATTGAAAAGTGCCAAGTCTCCTTTCGAACGTATGACCGCAAATCCCTGATTATCGACGCCTCGTTCGTATAATATTCCGGAAAGTTGCTTCTCGGTTTGGCTAAGTTTTTCGCGGGCCTTAACTCTTTCATATTCCAACAAACGCTGTTCGACAAGTTCCGCACGACGGGTTTGAACCGCGAAGTAGTTTTGAGCGAATGCTACTTCTTGTTTTCTGCTGTCACCATTTTGAGCCGTTAGATAGCAAGCGTATCTTGTCAGCAAAATGTCACCTATTTCGTGTCTGGCTCCTTTACCCGCTTCTATCACCTTCCTGACGTCAGGAAAGTGATCGGTGATCTGTTCGCCCGCATTTTTACTGGCTTCTTTCGCTTTATCGATTACCTTTTCAAAGTTTTCCCACTTGCTGTAACCAAGCAGTTTCTGCAACTCGCGCGCACTCCAGCACTCAACGCCGTCAAATTCGATTGCGGCCGATTCAAATTTTTCAAAGAGTTGTTTTATTTCTTCGGATTTCATGTAGTAATAAACATAGAACCTTACTAGTTACTGACACGCCTCGCACGCTTCGGGATTCTCAAGCGAACACGCCAGCGCTTCGGCATCCGAATACGCCATTACATCCGGAGGCTCGTCGAGTACGAGTTCCGACTTCTTGTACTCCGCCGTGACCTGCGCGATCTTTGTCGCCGGGCGCGAGCGGAGGTAATACGTTGTCTTCAAACCTTTTTGCCATGCGTACATATACATCGATGAAAGCTTGCCGATGTTGGGGCTTTCCATAAACAGATTGAGCGACGCGCTTTGGTCGATGAACGCACCACGGTCGGCCATCATGTCGATTAAGGATCGCATCGGGATTTCCCATGCCGTGCGATAAATCGCTTTTAGCTCGTTGTTGAATTCTTCGATATCCTGAACCGAACCTTCGCTCAATTTGATCTTGCTGCGGATCTCGTCCGTCCACAGGCCAAGAGCTTTTAGTTCCTGCACAAGGTATTTGTTCACCTGAACAAAATCGCCAGACAGTGTTTCACGTTTGAAAAGGTTCGACACCTGCGGCTCGATGCACTCGTAACATCCGGCGATCGAAGCAATAGTCGCAGTCGGTGCGATTGCGATCATCAGCGAGTTGCGAAGGCCGTTTGTAACGATCTTTTCACGCAGAGCGTTCCAGCGGCCCATATCGTCCGGCGTTACGCCCCAAAAATCGAACTGCAGATCACCGTGAGCAGCTCGCGTTTCTTTGAAAGCCGGATGAATGCCACGTTCCTTCGCCAGATCGGAAGACGCGTCGAGAGCGGCGAAATAAATCTCTTCCTGAATTTTTGCAGAAATCCTTCTTGCCGCGTCAGAATCGAACGGGAGCCGAAGCTGGAAGAAAACGTCCTGCAAACCCATTACGCCAAGCCCGATGTTCCGCCATCGGTTGTTCGAATCGGCTGTGCTCGGTATTGCGTAATAATTAAGGTCTATCACGCGGTCGAGCTGCCGAACGGCCAAGCGCACATTTGTCCGCAGCTTTTCGTAATCGAATTCGCCGTCTTTCACATAACGTGAAACATTGATAGAACCTAAATTACATACGGCGGTTTCATTTTCGGATGTGACTTCGATTATCTCGGTGCAGAGATTCGAAAGATGCACGACATTTTCCGGCAGAGCCGTCTGGTTCGATTTGCGGTTGGCGGCGTCCTTAAAGGTCATCCAGCCATTGCCTGTTTGCGCCATCGTCCGCATCATTTTCGCATATAGCTCACGGGCCTTTATCTGACGAACATACATTCCGGCCTCTTCCGCTTCGATAAAAGCTTTTTCGAATTCCTCGCCGTATATGTCCGGAAAATGCGGCACGATCTTCGGGTCGAATAGCGACCATGGCCCGTCCGCCTGGACACGCTGCATAAAAAGGTCGGGAATCCAATTCGCGATGTTTAGGTTATGCGTGCGGCGGGCTTCGTCGCCGGTGTTGTCGCGAAGCTCGAGAAAATCTTCGATGTCGGCGTGCCAAGTTTCTAGATAAACGCAACAAGCCCCTTTGCGTTTGCCGCCTTGATTGACCGCCGAAACGGACGAATCGAGCGTTTTAAGCCACGGCACAATGCCGTTCGAATGGCCGTTCGTTCCGCGTATAAGCGACCCTTGCGCGCGAACGCGATGATAGGCTATGCCGATGCCGCCGGAGAATTTAGAAAGCATTGCAACGTCTGAATATTTTTTGTAAATGCTCTCGAGGCTGTCCTGCGGCGAATCAAGCAGAAAGCAGCTTGAAAGTTGCTCGTGCTTCGTTCCCGAATTGAAAAGCGTCGGCGTGGAAGGAATGTATTCCAACGAAGAGAAAAGGCGGTAGAGTTCAATCGCCTCGCCTGGCGTTTCGGAAAGGCCGCAAGCAACGCGCATCCAGAAGAACTGCGGGGTCTCGATAACACAGCGCGTTACCGGATTCTTCAGGAGATAACGATCGTATAGTGTGCGAAGGCCAAAAAACTCGAATAAATCGTTGCGGGTCTGGTCTATCGCGTCATTAAGCTTGCGGCTGTTTTCCGAAACGAAATTGACCACGCGTGGCGCGATCAATCCTTCTTTTGCTCCAAAGGCAATGGATTGCGAGAACGAATGAATTTCCTGATTTCGAACTTCTTTCTCGATGTACTGATTGAGTAATCTCGCGCCGAGCTTGGAATATTCCGGCTCCTCGAAAATAAGGCTGGCCGCCGTTTGGATAGAAAGCTTGTCGAGCTCGCGGGTCGTCGCACCGTCATAGAGGCCGCTGATCGTCTTTGTCGCGATCCTCAGCGTGTCCACATTCGGCAGGTTCGGCGTGCACCTGGAAATCGCCCGGACGATCTTGTTGATATCGACCGGTTCCTGCGAGCCGTTGCGCTTGCGAACGCGCATTGTTGTTTGCGCGGTTTCTTCTCTGGCTGTTGCGGCGGCTGAGATAGTTCCGAATTGATTATCCATTCTTGGGTCTTTCCTCGCGGATTATGTTCAGTTTTAAGGCGACAAAGCCTTAGGGAAGAATTGTTGGCGGTAATAAACGGGGACAAAAATCCCACCGCCTGCACCTCTTCCGAGCTGCAACATGCGTCGCACCTATTGGTTTGCTTTGGGTTAAACGAGCCTGATCCTACGGACCGACGAAGGGGCGAATTAAGAATGAGAATTCAGCCAATTCCGGCGGTCTTCGTTCCCCATTAAAGCATCGGGGCCGATGCGGCTAAACATACCGCAATTCAAAAAATGTTTCCAAAAATCCCTGAGCGTTCCTTCAGTGAATATAGACTATATTGTGTCGTTAACAGTTTGTCAACACAAAATGTAGTGGTTTTAAAAATATTTGATAAGTGGAATTACCCCAACACTTAGCGCGCCGCTGCTGATGTAATGCATTAAAATATTCGGCTCGGTGGGGTAAGTATTGCGAACACAATATGTTGTGGTTAAGGAACTCGAAAAATTACCGTCAAAGTAACAAATAATCAGTCAAAATCTTGTCGCTTGAAAATAGTCACTCCTGCGACAATTTGTCCGATTACGTGAATGCCGACCACAAGCCAACTTAATTGCCAGGGAAAATTCAACCGATTCCTTCCCGAGAGTATTACATCGCTTTGAATGAGCGGAATCAGGTTAGTGAAATGCGAGGGTGCGAAAAAGACAGCTACATACTCTGGCGAATACATCCTGATGAAAACGCAAATAAAATAGAATGCCAACATCGCAAATGCACCGATCATTGTGGATCGCGAG
>JBQTJB010000220.1:0-6577 GCA_052387555.1 Blastocatellia bacterium
AAGGTAGCTTCGCTGTATAAAAGCGGAGTCGGTACAGGCTGTTGTGCTGCGGCCAGCAAAGATCCAAAGAAGAGAAGAATGGCAAGAAGATATGATTTCATACAAAGATTCTATCCGAAGGATTCAACAGCTCAAAATTCTGTGCGATAATGCTCTAGCTCTTCCAACCAATCACGAGGATCCAATATGAATCGATTCATTGCCCTGTTTCTGTTTATTGCCTTTGCGGTTACCGGCGTCGCCGCTCAATCGGGATTTACCATAAACGATCTGATGAATGTAAAACGTGTCGGCGATCTGCAGCTTTCACCGGATGGGACGACGATCGCTTTCACGGTTGGCGTTGTTAACAAAGCAGAGAACCGCACCTTAACGCACATCTACACGGTCAAGATCGACGGATCCGGAATGAAACAAATAACTTCCGGCGATAAATCTCACAGCGGGCCGCGTTGGTCGCCGGACGGTAAACACATCGCTTACACGACCGGCGGGCAGATATGGCGAATGGAACAGGACGGCGGCGAAAAGAAACAAATTACGCGCATTTCTACCGGCGCGGGAAATCCGGTCTGGTCGCCGGACGGCAAACTCATAGCCTTTAATTCTGACGTTTACCCTGAGTGTACGTCCGACGCCTGTAATCAGGCCGAGGAAGAGAAAGCAGAGAAAAGCCCGGTGAAGGCAAAGGTTGCTGAACGCCTTTTATTCAAGCATTGGAACGAATGGCGCGACCGCAAACGCACGCACGTCTTTGTAGTTCCGAGCGGCGGCGGAATAGCACGCGATCTGACGCCTGGCGATTTCGATTCTCCGCCCTATGCCGCTTCGACCGGCGTGGATTATGCATTCTCGCCCGACAGCAGCGAGATCGCGTTCCTGCGAAACCCCGACCGCATAGAGGCGATCTCTACTAACAGCGACATCTATACAATTCGCTTGAACGGCGGCGATCAAAAAAATATCACTATCGCAAATAAAGGTTACGATGCCGGCCCGGTTTATACGACGGACGGCAAGCATATCTTGTTCCGCTCTCAGGCAACTGCAACTTTCGAAGCGGACCGCTGGCGAATAATGCGTTACAACCGCTCGAACGGCGAGACGGTTGAATTGACGCGCGGCTTCGATCAACAGGCCGATGATATTGTGTTGTCGAAAGACGGCAAGACGATCTATTTTACAGCGGGAACAAGGGGGCGTTCACCGATCTACAGCGTTCCGGTTGAACCCGATTTTCGCCTTCGCATCGCAACCCATGTAAAAATGGTCGTCGATAATATTTACGCGGGCAATCTAAATGTTTCGCGGGACGGAAGGACGCTTGTTTTTGCTTCCAGCACGATTGCATCGCCGGCAGAGATATTCCGAGCCGCTTCGGACGGCTCCGGCGTTGCTGCTTTGACGAAGATAAACCCATCATATGCCATTCAAAAAGCCGAAGACGTCGAATGGACAGGAGCGCTGAACCACAAAATTCATGGATTTGTGGTAAAACCTGCCGATTTTGACGCTTCGAAGAAATATCCATTGATCGTCATCATACACGGCGGCCCGCAGGGCGCGTTTAACGACAATTGGGGCTACCGATGGAACCCGCAGATATTCGCAAATCAGGGCTACGTTGTTTTCCTGCCAAACCCACGCGGCTCGACCGGTTATGGACAGAAATTTGTCAATGATATTTCGGGAGATTGGGGCGGCAAGGTCTTTGTGGACATTAAGAACGGCATTGCTGAGATCATCAAACGCCCATACATAGATAAAAACAGGATCGGGGGTGCCGGCGCCAGCTATGGCGGCTATATGGTCGATTGGATCCTGGGCCACAACAATGATCCTCGGTTTAAGTTTAAGGCCCTCGTTTCGCACGCTGGTGTTTACAATCTTGAAAGCATGGCAGCCGCTACCGAAGAAATATGGTTCCCAAAATGGGAGTTCCGGGGAATGCCGTGGGAAAATCCCGTCCTTTACCAACGCTGGTCGCCGAATAAATTCATCAATCGGTTCGACACGCCGACCCTGGTTACCGCCGGCGAATTGGATTACCGCGTTCCGGTCGATCAAAGCCTGCAGCTTTTCACGGCTCTGCAATTAAAGAACGTGGAATCGAAGCTGATAATCTTTCCGGACGAAGGCCACTGGATACTAAAGCCCCAGAATTCCGAATTCTGGTACAAGAACGTAATGGATTGGTTCGGTAAACATTTAAAGTAACATACGATCATGGGAAGAAAATTTATCAGGCGGTTTCTGGTCTCAGCTTTGCTTCTTGCCGGAATCGCATCGGCCGGTTCGGCTCAGGCACCCAGGAAAGACTTTAACCGTCCTCAGACGTTTGACGTCCAGCATTACATCCTCCGCGTCAGTTTCGATCATGCAAAACGAACCGTTTTCGGCGACACTACAGTCAGCCTAAAGCCCATAAAAGATGGGCTAACAGTCGTACAGTTAGACGCGGCTGACCTTTCCTTTTCTTCGGTAACGGTCGAGGGCGAAGACAAGCTGCTAAAGTACAAAACTTCCAACCGGACAGTTTTGATCGAGCTGGGCCGTGCCTATAAAGCAGGCGAAACCATCTCGCTCCGGCTAAAATACACCGCAAAGCCTAAAAAAGGCGTCTATTTTATCGACGAAGAAAAAGACGAAGAGAATATCGTCCATTCTGCCCAAATTTGGACGCAGGGACAGCCGGACGAAGCTCACCATTGGTTTCCTTCGTTCGACTTTCCGAGCGATAAAGCGACCACCGAGCAGATAATCACCGTCGAGAAAAGCAATACGGTCATCGGCAACGGCGATCTGGTTGAGCGGCGCGAAAACCCGGACGGCACGGCAACGTTTCATTACCGAATGATGCTTCCCTACCCGACGTATCTTGTTTCCTTCGTCGTCGGCCGCTATGAAAAAATTACCGACATGCACCGCAAAACTCCGCTTGGCTATTACGTTTATCCCGGCACCGAGCGAATAGTCCCGCTTGCGTTCGGGAAGACAAAAGAGATGATGAAGGTATTCGAACGGGTGACAAAGGTAGATTACCCTTTCAATAAATACGACCAGACGATAGTTTCGGGATTCACATCCGGCGGAATGGAGAACATAACTGCAACGACGCTGGCCGACAGCGAGATTTTTCTTGCTAACGTAGATTTTGTGCGCGGAAGCGTAGAGGATCTGGTCGCTCACGAGATTGCACATTCATGGTTCGGCAATCTCGTCACATGTCGAAACTGGGCAGAGCTTTGGCTGAACGAAGGCTTTGCAACTTTTATGGAAGCGGTGGCGCGCGAAAATATGTACGGCCGTGCCGACTATATCCGAAAGATAAATGTGGACGCCAATAATTTTATTGTGGACGACGCGGTCACCCCGAGGCGTTTCGCTCTTTTCAATCAAACAGCGGAAGAGGTGGACAAACTGTTCGACCGTCCCGCAACCACATATAACAAAGGCGGTGCCGTACTTCATACGCTGCGGAAACAGGTAGGCGACGAAGCTTTTTGGAAAGCGGTAAATATCTATCTGAACCGCCATCGTCTGGGAAGCGTTGAGAGCACCGATCTGCGTAAAGTGATGGAAGAAACTTCGGGTCAGAAGCTGGACTGGTTTTTCGAACAATGGGTTTACGGAACCGGTTACCCAAAACTGGAAATAAAACAAACATGGAACGCCGACACAAAAACGCTTAACCTGGGCATAGCCCAAACCCAAAAGACAGAAAAACTCTCGACCGCCGCCTATCGGCTTCCCATCGAAATAGAAATAAAGATCGGCGACATTACGGAAACAAAAAGGATCGAAGTAACAAAACGCGCCGAAACATTTACATTTAACCTCGCCGCCGAACCCGCGTCCGTCACCTTCGACAAAAACTCGCGGATTCCTATAAAGACCGTGAAGTTAGAGCAGGTTCGTTGAACAGTTTGAAGATGAAGTAGGGGCGGGGCTTTTGCTCGCCGTTTATATTTATCCAGTGGGTTGTCGAACGCTTTCAGCGTCCGTGCGGGCCGGGATGCCCGCGTTCCGGCATAAAATGTCTGTGTTGCACGCAAAAAAATCCCGCGAACGAATTCACGGGATTTTTCTCTTTGAGAAGACCGGATGTCTGCTTGATTTGTTGAAGAAGCAGAAGCGCGAAGCACACACAAAATCGCGACTTTTAGGTCAATCTGATTGCTGTAACTTCTTTGCAACACCTACGAGGTTAGCTGACGGGCTAGGAACGAAAGATTATCCCCGCATCTCATGATGCTTCGCCCCCGTCTTGCGAAAATTCGCTTGACATCTGGTTCCCCCGCGTCGATTCACAATGAATCGGCTTCGGTGATCGACTTTTCAACAACAAGAGTCTATCACGGAGATAGAACGATTTTCAAGGGAAAACTTGCGCCGGCAGATGAAATATAGGATGTGAAAAATGATAAATGATAATTTTGGGGGTCATTTTCCTTTTGAAGTCTTGATCGCGGCCGTATGCATCTTTTGAAGTTCTATACAGTCAATATATTCTGCTTCATTGTTTATTCATGTCGGTCAACTGCATTTCTTCAATTATTATCTATCATTTATCTGCCTGGATAGAGTTGATAAAGAAGCAAATAAACGACCACGCCGGTTATCGAAACATACATCCAAACCGGCAGGACGAGGCGGGCGATGCGTTTATGCTTGTCGTATTGCCCTTTCAGGCCGCGCCAGAGGGTAAGAAGAACGAATGGCGTTACCAAAGCGGCCAGAATCGTGTGCGAGGTTAAAATTGTGAAGTAAATCGGCCTTATCAAGCCTTCTCCGGTAAATTTCGTTGCCCCGAGGCCGAAATAATAGGTCCGAATGGCGTGATGCGTAAGGTATGAGGCAAGAAACAACGTAGAAATCAGGCTTGCGGTCAGCATGCAGGCTCGGTGGCGTGCTATCTGTTTGGTCAGGATGAAATAAAGCCCAAAAAAAAGAAAAATGCCGCTGGAGGCATTAAGTATGGCGTTGAGGTGAGGAAAAATATGTAAAAGTTCCATAACGCTGGCGAACTACTTCCAAAACCCGAGCAAAACAAACAGAACCAGCCAAAGCGCGCCCATAAAATGCCAATACCATCCAACCGAGCGGGCCAGGTTTTTGCGGTATTGAATCTCCGGCCCGTGTTCAGTTTCGTTCCATGAGCGAAGAAGAATCGCCCCGAGGGCGACTATTCCGCCGATAACGTGAACCGCATGGGCGCCGGTCAGAATATAAAAGAACCCGGCATACGGATTTCCGCTCATATAAAGCCCTTTGTCCACCAGGGCCAGCCAGGCCATTATCTGCGACGAGATGAACGCGGCCCCGAGAATCGTCGTGGCTATCAGCCAGCGGCGAATCGCATCATGGTTACGGGCATCGACAGCTTTTTTTGCAAGATGATATGTGAGACTGCTGAGAAGGATCAATGCCGTGCTTACCCAAACCGGAGCCGGCAGGTCGAATGGATTCCATTCAGCGGATCTGTTGGTGGAGATAACGACATATGCGCCGATAAGTCCGCCGAAGGTCATTAAAACAACGAGAAGAAGAAACCACGTTACAACCTTTGCTTTGTCGGGCGTATCGTCGGAACCGCCCATCGGATCGAACCGCGCAGAGCCGGGATACTTTCCGCCGTCATCGTCTCCGCCATCGTCGTTTCCATTATTGCCGCCTTGCTGTCCGCCGCTCGTTAAACGTGAACGGCGCTTTGGCAAAATAGGTTCGTCAGCGACAGGTTCGATTGTTCCGACTTTCATACCCTTAGTGATCCAGCACCAATAATCCGAAAACCATCGGCAGATACATCACGGAAACAAGTAGTAACCTGCGGGCCTTTTCGTTTGTCCTCGCCCGAGCCATGCTGATGCTTTCGTAAAGAAACCAAAAGCCAAGAATACTTGTTCCGATTAGATAGATGACACCCGCAAAACCCAAAAAGAACGGTGCCAGGCTGACGGGAACCAGCATTATCGTGAAAATAACGATTTGCCGCGAGGTGATCTTCCCGTCCGGTTCGACCACCGGAAGCATCAGAATGCCGGCTTTGGCGTATTGTTCGCGATACATCCACGCTATGGCGAGAAAATGCGGAAACTGCCACAAAAAAAGAAACGCAAACAGCGCCCAGGCTCCGATAGAGATCTCATTCGCCGCTGCCGTCCATCCCATTAAAGGCGGCATTGCCCCGGGAATAGCTCCGATTGCCGTCGATGCAGAGGTGCGGGTCTTTAGCGGCGTGTACATAAACACGTATCCGACAATTACGATCGACCCCAGTACCGCAGTTAAAGGATTGACGAGAAAAAATAGATAAAGCTCGGCGGCGAGACACAATACTATTCCGAAAACAAGCGCCTCCATTGGCGTAACCTTTCCGGTCGGAAGCGGACGGTTTGCCGTGCGTTCCATTAACGGATCGGTGGACCGCTCGGCGTATTGATTCAAGGTTGCAACGCCGAACGCGAGCATTGTGATCCCAATCATCGCGTTGACGAACAAAGCCAAATCGAAATTTCCTATCTAACAAACGTAGAAACCGGCCGCAGAAGTCAGAACCAACATCACTGCTATGCGT
>JBQTJB010000221.1:0-13812 GCA_052387555.1 Blastocatellia bacterium
GCTGCCTGTGGCATAGACCTAAGCATCGGGATTTCTATCAGTAAAAGCATAAACCGCGGCAACCACGGTTGCAAGCACTTTGCGGCTATCGGCGTTATTTGAGATGACTGTGTCGTCGATTTCGTTCGTCGTGGGCTTCTTATCACCAAAACCAAGATTGAAGATACCTTCTACGTTTGTCTCGTTGTACTGGACGATCTTTTGGACGGCTCCCTTTGGTCCTTTGCTGACGAACTCGAAAACTGTCAGGCTTTGATCGGCGGTGAGTTCGTAGCGTTCGAATTTCAGCATAGCAATATTTTCACCACAGAGTCACTGAGCAATTTCAAAATGCTTTCTCAGTGCTCTCTTTGGTAAATCACGAATCAAATAGCCCCACAAAATGAGCCCGGAAGAGCTGCCGCAGAAGCAGGCGTTTATATTCTTCGGTGCCACGGACATCGGAGATCGGGGCTATTTCGAGCTGCATAATCTCGTTCGCTTTTTCGATCGTTTCTGCGTTTACAGTCCTGCCGATAAGGAACGACGATGTTTCCTTTAAATATAGCGGAATCGGCGCGACGCCGCCTGCGGCTACGTGAGCGTCAAGGATCGAGTACTCTATTATGTTCGCGTTCGGGTCGGCTGAAACTAACTGGCCGCCCGCTGCCGCAGGCGGTTCTGACAAAGCGGGCGGCGTCCATGCTTTGCCCGGAAGTGATTCACATTTCAGCAAAATTGCCGTATTTACCGTTGCGATATCCAGATACGTGCGTTTGCAGACCTTTTCGAAGTTGAAGTAATAATTCGCCGATGGTTTTCTAAAGCGGATCGAAACGATATATTCTTCAGGGGCTTTCGAAAGCTGCTTGTAGCCCAGATAAAGTCGCCGGAGTGGAATGGTTCGCATATTTTCACTGCTCGGCGGCGATGCACGCGAGGGTGCATGCGTTCCCAGCGTTACTTCCGCGTTCAGAGCCAGGAACCAGACCGTCATGTCGCCGATCGGCGATGCGTTGACGAAGTTGCCCGCGAGTGTCGCCATGTTTCGGATAGGCGTCGAAGAGACAAGTTTGAGATATTCGTACAGCTTCGGAAAGATCGACTGCATCACAGATGATTCGAGCATGTCGGTGACGGTCGCGGATGCGCCGATCTCGATAAAATCGCCCGTGTCGCGAATGCCACGCAGTTGTTCGTCGTAAAATAAATGAGCTGCGTTCGCCTCGGCCATTGCCTCAGGTTTCTGGACGTAAACATCGGTACCGCCGCCAACAGGCAGAACCGCCCGCGTAAGCGGGTGGTCGGGACTAAGCCCATCATCAATGTGATTCGTTAAGCAAACTTTCAGCCTAGCGGCTATCTCTGCAAAGTATTTTGGGACAACTAACCTGTCGATGGTAGCGTTCACACCACCCACTGACGCAGGCGGTTCTGCTTTTTTTGCCAAACTGCAAATGGTAAACGCTGCACGTTCTATTGATTTGTAACCCGTACACCGGCAGATGTTACCGTCGATGGACGAGACGGCCATTTCCGGGGTCTTGGCGGTTTCATCCAGGCAGAAACCGGTCAGGGACATTACGAAGCCGACCGTGCAAAATCCGCATTGAGTTCCGCTTTCATCGACCATTGCTTGCTGAACGGGCGTAAGTGAGCCGTCTTCGGGGTTGATTCCTTCGATAGTTACGATGTGTTTGCCGGAGGAGTTGGCGAGCGGCATCAGGCAAGAGGTCATTGTGCGATAGAAAACCTTATCATCTTTCAATTCACCGACAAGAATCGTGCATGCTCCGCAATCGCCCTCGCGGCAGCCGATCTTCGTGCCTTTTAGATTTTGCCTGTATCGAACAAAATCAAGCACGGTCGTCCCGGCCGGAAGATCGGTAGAGATGTTCTGATTGTTAAGGATGAACTCGATCATCGAAAAAGGTCTGCCCGCAAATAATGCGAGTCTCCGCGCATAAGAATTAAAGGTGCATTAACAAATCGATTCTGTTGCTGTGCACATATTTTCGCATTTAGCGTTTATTCGCGGAAAAAAAAGATTTAGAACCGACGAATCAATATGACACCCGCGGCAATCAGTAGAATTCCGCCAATACGAGCAAGGCTTACTTCTTTCACAGGCACGCCGAGCAATCCGAAATGGTCGATGATGAGCGTTACGATCATCTGCCCGGCGATGATCAGGCTGAAGGTCATTGCGACGCCGAGTTTCGGTACCAGCGACACCGCAGCCGCAACAAAAAATGCGCCGAGCAATCCGCCGACCCATGCAACAGCTGGAGCGTCTTTTGCCCCTGATAGGCTACTTAATGGAATGCCTGAAAGCAGTACATAAATGAACAGCGCGACCGTTCCGACAAAAAACGAGATAAACGCCGAGAGAATCGGGCTATCCACAAAGGCCGCCATCTTGTTGTTGGTGGCGGCTTGTGTCGGCATCATCGCACCGGCGAGCAATGCGATCAGAACATAGAAATAGGTGTTGGACATCAGCTAGTAGTTCCGGTGAAATTTACTTTCAACATGCATTAGAATTTGTATCGAAAAAACTTTTCGGAATAAGCGATAGCTGATAGGTGAGAAGTGAAAATAAAACTCAATTTTTTCGGCTATCACTTTTAACTTATCACCTATAACTTATCCCGAAGAAAAACCGAACGAGTTAATACTCGATTTTATCCGGTTTAGCGATCCAGTGTTGAAACACTTTCAAACCTTCTTCACGCATGAGCGTAGAGATCGGCACTTTGCGGTTTTCAAAATCCTTTGAACAAAGTTCCTTGTAGATAAATGCGTCATCAAAACCGGCTGCGGCGGCGTCCGCGCGTGTGCAAGCGATGTAGATGCGCTCAGGCCGCGCCCAATAGATCGCGCCGAGGCACATCGGGCATGGCTCGCACGATGTATAAACTATGCAGCCTTCGAGTTGAAACGATTTCAGATTTTTGCAGGCATTCCTTATTGCAACGACCTCGGCATGTGCGGTCGGGTCGTTGGTCGATGTCACCTGGTTCATTCCTTCGCCGACGATGTTTCCGTCCTTTGCTATCACGCAGCCGAAAGGCCCGCCCATATTGGAATCGATACCGTTTTGCGCAAGCTCTATTGCCCGCAGCATAAACTCGCGATTGTTATCCAATATTGTCATTGTTTTGGTACAACCTTTATCTCAAAAAGACGTCGCCATTTTTTTCCGGTTACGAACAGGCGATCCGAAGATTCGTCATGGGCAATGCCATTTAGCACGTCTGCATTCTGGTTCGCTTGTTTCTCGTCTTTGGTCATTTGATTCAGGTCGATCCGGCCGAGAAGTTTACCGCTCGCGGGATCTATACGCATTATCCATCCTGATTGCCAAACGTTCGCCCAAAGCTCGCCCTTCACCCATTCGAGTTCGTTCAGCTCCATAATGGGTTGGCCGCGTTCGTCGAGAACAACGATGGTGCGTGTTGTTTGAAAAGTTTCAGGATCGACGACGCGAAGAACGTGCGTGCCGTCGCTCATGTAAAGCTCCTTGCCGTCGTCCGTCAGTCCCCAGCCTTCGCCCGAATATCGAAATTCCCGCAGAAGCGTGAAATCAGCAAGGTTGTAAACAAATGCCGTCCGCTCCCGCCACGTGAGCTGATAGACTTTATCGTTCAGCACAGTGATGCCTTCGCCGAAATATTCTCGCGGTAGATCGTATTTCTGCAAAACCCTGCCGGTGTCCAGCTCGACTTTGCGCAGTGACGAGTAAAAATTGTCGCCGTCCTTTCCACCGGTTCCTTCGTAAAGAAATCCGTTCAGATAAATCAACCCTTGAGTAAACGCGGCCGGGTCATGCGGATAGGTTTTTACGATCTCACTGGTATATGCCGGGACAGGAGTGGGTTTCGTTGTATTCGCAGCGGGGTTTGGTTTTGTAGAGTTTCCGCAGCTCATTGCCAATCCAGCCATCAGAAAAAAAATAAATCGCATAATAATATTATTGCCTCAATGCGTCTTCTATAGCCTCGCGAAATTTTTCCGCCGAAAGCTTGTGCAGCTTTTTGCCGTTCACAAAGATCGTCGGCGTGCCTTCTATTCCGTAACGGTCGCCGTCTGCCATATCGCGTCGAATTTCGTCGGCGATTTTTACATCAGTGAGATCGCGGTCGAATTGAGCGAGGTTCAGGCCGAGAGTTTCAGCGTATTTTCGCAGCGATAAAGAATCGAGCGACTCCTGATTTTTGTAAAGCAAGTCAGCGTATTCAAAAAATTTGCCTTGTAGCCGTGCGGCGTTTGCGGCTATCGCGGCCTGAAGCGCGTTTTCGTGAACATTCTCAAGCGGATAATCCCGCACGACGAGCCTGGCTTTATCGCCGAATTCACGAACTGCTTTTTTCAAGATCGGGCTGACAGCCCCGCAGGCCGAACATTGAAAATCGGCGAACATCACAACCGTTACCGAGGCTTTCGCTGGACCGATCATCGGATCGTCGTCAGCGGATATATTTTGAATCAGCGACGCTGGCCGTTTCATTACGATCTTGACGGTGTATTTTGCTAAGAGACGCTTTCGCAAAGCCGTCTGAAGCCCGATTCGTTCGTCGTCGCTGAATTCGCGCATCTTGTCGGTGATCTCTTTCGCTATTAGCGAGCCGGCGTCGATGTTTTGTGCCTTTGCATCCGTTTCAATAAGCGAATTCAGGATCGCCAGTTCAAGGTCCTCGAGAATGTCTTCAAAGATATGAATCTCCGCGTCGTTGAGCGCAATGCGGTTCTTTTCTTCAAATTCGAGGCTGGTGATAGAGCGGCCATTAATCGTCGCAATCACATCGCCCGGTTTTAGGCCGGCTACGTTTACATCTTTTCCGGCGGCGAATTTATATTTTAGCTTCAAACTTTCGATCAAGACATTCAGCGCCTTTTCTTCCGGTTCGCGGCGAACAAACGCCACGATCTGCTTTCGCATCTGATCGAGAGTCTTGTCGCCGATTGCCTGCCGGTTCGCATCGTAAATTGCTTTGATCTGAATTTCCGTTGGCTGAGGTATCTTTGCTTTTTCGTCAGCGAGGAGCTTTGCCGCGGTCGTTCCGCGTGATCTCGCTTCGGGTTCGAGCAGCAGGCCGGCGACCATTTTTGAGAACAGTTTTGATCGCTTTTCCGCGATAATCCTGGACCGCTGCGAGTAAAGTTTTTGCCCTTCGGTGGAAAGGTCGGCGGCGGTAAAACCTCGGCCCGCTGCGGTCGCTAAAGTTTCGGCGGGCGGCTGACCAAAAGCGGTGGATAATAAAACGGCAGAAAATAGTAATAAAAAGAAAAATCTCATTTGGGGGTCAACTGCTTTCAATCCTGAAATTCTAGCAGATTTTGCGGTATTCTGACGGCTTCTGTTTCAACGGGTGAGCCGAATAATTGCGGGTGAAGTATTTTCGCCAGAATCTCGGTACCTTCAACGACACGCGGGCCTGGACGCGAGAAATAACTTGTCGCATCCAGTGTCCACACTTCGTTGTTCGCGATGGCGGGAATCTCACGCCAATTCGCAGGAAACTTTGTGAACGGAATCTGCCGCAAAACATCGTGTGTATAGTAACCGCATGGAACTAGTACCATTACGTCTGGCTTCGATTCGAAAATCGCTTCGTAGGTTGTAGCCACAGACCTCTGACCAGGTTCACCCAACAGGCATTCGCCGCCGGCTATGGCAACCTGCTCCGGAACCCAATGACCAGGAGCAAACGGCGGTTCGAGCCATTCGAGCATGAAAACCGTCGGGCGTTTTGACAAACTTTCCGTCTTCGATCTCACCGCGTCGAGACGATTTCGAAGATCTTCGACCACCTTTTTTGCTTCAGTTGCGGCATTAGCCAATTCACCAACCGTTAAAATATTCGAAAAAACATCTTCGATCGTATTTGGTTCGAGCGAGACGACCGTAGCTTTAGCTGCGTACATCTTTGCGGCTTTGCTCACTATCTTATAGCTGACGGCGCAAACGTCGCAAAGTTCCTGCGTGATAAGCAGATCGGGTTTCAGCCGTTCGAGAAGCCCGGTATCGAGATCATAGATCGAACCGTGGCCGTCTAGCTGCGAGCGGACGGCATGGTCGATCTCAAGGCTCGTCATAGTTTCGTGCGAGATACGGCTGGCCGTCAGGTGCGGCTTTGTTTCGACCCCGATGGGGAAATCGCACTCGTGCGTGACGCCGACCAAACTATTTTCCAGCCCGATGGCGCATACAATTTCGGTCGCCGATGGCAAAAGAGAAGCGATCTTCATAGTTGAAATCTATCATATCGTCTCTTGCCCTGCTTCACGTCTTTGCGGTTTTGCTGGGTATCGTCTTCGGCGAAGCCGCAAAGGCGAAAAGAAAGTATCCGTGCCAAACCAAGTCTGATAAAATGGCTATACTGAGGTTTTATTTATGTCAGAAATGCGATTCAGCGGGACGGTCGATCACATTGCCGTTAAATGCAACGACCTCGAAACGGCGGTCGACGAATACAAACGGTTGGGATTTTCGGTAGAGACCGTTTACGAAGATTGGGCGATGATGCGCGACTCGAAAGGATTTGGGCTAGCGCTGCTGCCGCCGGATTCCAGGCATCCGCCGCACTTTGGATTACGGGTCGAGACTATGGCCGAACTTGAAGCAGCCGCCGAAAAAGAAGGCCGCCCGATAAAACCACACCGCGACGGCACATCATCCTTTTACACAAAAGGCGTGGATGGAAACATCATAGAATTGATCTATTATCCCGACGGGCAGAAACACGAGCAGTAGCGTGTGTGCCAACTGTGAAGAAACTTCCGCGCAAATTCTATCTTCGTGAAGACACAATTCAGATCGCAAATGAACTGTTGGGCAAACTGCTGGTTGTTCCTGATAAGAAGGGAAATCGCGTTTCGGGAATGATCGTCGAGACAGAGGCGTACTGCGGTGTTCGCGACAGAGCCGCGCACAGCTTTGACGGGCGGCGAACCGCAAGAAACGAAGTGACTTACGGCGTCGGTGGACACGCATACGTGTTTTTTATTTACGGCATGTACTACCAGTTGAATTTCGTGACAGGGCCAGCCGAGCACCCACATGTGGTTCTGATCCGTGCTGTCGAACCTGTCGAGGGAATCGGGATTATTCGGATGCGTCGCGGAAAGATGCCTGACAAGAATCTAACTTCTGGTCCCGGAAAACTCTGCATCTCATTCGGAATCGATCAAAGTCTAAACGGTGAAGATCTTCTTGGCAAAAAGATTTGGCTGGAAGATCATCGGAGCTTTCCAGATAACGAGATCGCCGTCGGAACACGCATCGGAATTGACTACGCCGCTGAAGATGCCGAAAAACTGTGGCGTTTTTGGGTGAAGGACAATATTTTTATAAGCAAAAGTCAGAACCAGGAGCGATAACGACCGGGTTCTTTTACTACCAACCGAAATCTGGCAAGTCATTATTTTGTTATTTGTTGTGTCGAATTGATTTGGATTTTTATGAAGAGTTTACCCGATCGCTACTGCTCACGGTTCTGACATTCCATCCGCATGCCGTATTTTGGCCTGAGCGTGATCATCGGGCTGAGGCCGATTTTTTGTTCGGGGGCGAGACGCAGTTTCCATCGTTGTGCGATGGTTGCGAGCAGCAGAATGCCTTCGGCCCAAGCAAAGCTTTCACCGATGCATCGGCGGACGCCCCCGCCGAACGGGAAATAGATATTTTTCTGGCCCGCTTCTTTCACGTTCTGAGTTTCCCAGCGTTCCGGTATAAAGCTTTCGGCGTCGCCCCAAAAACGCGGATCATGATGGATAACGTATTGGCTTGCAAGCACAAGCGAGCCTTTCGGAATCAAAAAGCCGCCAAGTTCGTGATCTTCGACCGCAAGACGTCCGATCGTCCAAGCTGGCGGAAATAACCGCATTGATTCAGCAATGATGGCTTCGGTATACTTGAGGTTCGGCACGTCGTCGAGATTGGGCGATCTTCCAGCAAGAACCGAATCGAGTTCCGCGTGCAGTTTCTCTTCTTTTTCAGGATTTTGCGAGAGCAAATACCATGTCCACGTCAAAGCATTTGCGGTAGTTTCGTGCCCGGCAAGAAAAAGCGTCAGAGCTTCATCGCGGATCTGTTCGTCGGTCATTACGCTCCCATCGTCTTCGTCCTGAGCCAGCAAAAGCATTGAAAGCAGGTCACCTTTATCTTCGTCCGAACTGCGGCGTTCATTTATAATCCCAAAAATTATGGAATTGAGCGTGTCGCGTGCCCGATTGAACCGTCGCGTATGCGGCAGCGGCAGTTTTTGCAGCCATTCGGAAAAGGGAAGTAGCAGAAAATTGAAAAAATCGGAAAACGTTGTCATCGCCCTCCCGATCTCATCGGCATCATCCTCGACGTCTGCCGAAAACAGCGTCTTCCCGACGATCTGCAATGTAAGTTGCATCATTTCCTTGTCAATATCGCGTACATCTCCGTCAGCCCAGGAATCGGACGTTTTGTCTGCGTATTCGACCATCGAACGGGTGTATTCGGCAATGCGGTTGCGATGAAACGCGGGCTGGATCATCCGACGTTGACGAAGGTGAAATCCGCCCTCGCTCGTTAGCAATCCTTGTCCTAAAAGCGCTTTTGCGCGCTGGAGCGCCCGGCCTTTAACAAATTTATGTGCATTTACGATCAGAATGTCCCTTATAAGGTCGGGATGAGCGACCAAATATACGTGTTGCGGCCCCATTCGAAAGTGTGAAACATCGCCAAGCCTTGCCTGTCTCGTAAGAAAACCGGCAGGGTCCTTTCGAAACGAGCGAAAATGGCCGCCGATAAAGTCGGGCTTTTGCGACGGGGGAAGTTCGATGGCGGGCTTCTGCATCTGCATACGTGCGGCCTAACGCAATATTTGGTATTTTTATAGTTTATGACAGAAGCAAAAGTTAAGAAAGTGAAACCGGATATCCGCGCGATTACGCGGCTCGTACCGCCTAGCGGAAATCTGGTCCAGGGACAATCGGAGCTGCCGATCGATCCGCAATTGGCGGCCGAGGCAGCAGCAATCATCTCAGCGAGCCAGAATCATTACGGCGGCAGTGAAGGCGACGCGGCCCTTCGCAAAGTCGTTGCTGAAAAGATAGCGACATACAACGGAATCGATGTAGATCCGGACGCACGGCCTTTCGAATTGATGATAACCAACGGCGGGACGGGCGCCCTTATCGGCATTGCCCAGGCCTATCTTCGCGGCAAATCTGCTTTGGTTTTCGAGCCTTATTATCCATACCATCGGCGCATTTTGGAAGAGTTCGGCGGAAAAACAGAGACGTTTGATTTGGACGAAAAGCTTTCTTTCGAAAAAGATTCCCTGCTCGCGAGATGTAAGGAATTGAAGGACCGTGTTGATTTTCCATTAAAGGCAATCATCGTCTGTTCTCCGGCGAACCCGAGCGGCAAGGTTATGTCGCAAACCGAACTTGAAGCTATTGCCGATGTCGCCAAGGAACTCGATCTGGTCGTTATCTCAGACGAGGTTTATGAGCATTACGTAACGGGCGAAAATCCGCACACGCCGATCGCGAGCCTTCCCGAAATGCTCGAGCGTACGATAACAGTAAACTCGTTCTCGAAATCGTGGAACATCTCGGGCTGGAGGCTTGGGTATGCTTACGGCAAGGGTGAGCTGATCGCGCCGATCAACAACGCCGCGAACGTCATCTACGTTTGTCCGGCGACGCCGCTGCAGGCTGCTTTGTCTAAGGTACTAATGGCCGACAGCGAATATTACACAACGCTTCGCGATAAATTCGACGCCAAGCGCCTTTCATTTGGCGAAGGCTTAACGGAGCTCGGTTTCGACATCTACGATTCCGGTTCGGCGTTTTATCTTTGGGCACGAATACCCGAACAATATAACGACGCCCTCACATTCAACGAAATGCTAATTGAAAAAGCCGGCGTCGGAATGGTGCCGGGCAGCGCGTTCGCCGACATGGACACTTGGGATGCGCACGTCCGCATATGTATTGCCCGTGAGGATCATATTCTTGAAGGAGCGATGGAAAAGCTTCAAACTGTTTTGAATTAGGCGACTGGAGCGCAAGAGTCCCGCTTGCATTGAACGTGAAACGCGAACAAACCGCGTTGTGTTCTGAAATTTTATGAACTATCAGTCCTTTTCGCGTTCGTAGAACGCATTTCAAGTGGGAGCTTACGCCCCGATCATTAGGTGAAATATGAAGAAAGCATCAGTTCTTTTTTTAATAGCGAGTTTTCTGATAACAATTCCGGTTTGTGCAGACGACGGCATGTGGACGTTCGATAATCCGCCGCTGAAGCAGTGGAAAGAGCGTTATAGGTTTGAGCCGTCTAAAGAATGGCTCGACAAGGTTCGGCTTGCTTCGCCGAAGGTTAATAATGCTTCGGCCGGATTCGTGAGCGCCAACGGACTGATTGCTACCAACCACCACGTCGCAGCCAGTTACATAGAGCGTCTTTCCAGCAAAGAGCGGGATCTGATGAAAACCGGCTTTTACGCAAAGACACAGCCGGAAGAGCTGAAGATCCCAGATGCCAATGCGTCGGTTCTTAACTCTTTCGAAAATGTGACAACGCGTGTACACGGCGCAGCAAAGACGGCGACAACCGATGCCGACGCCTCAGCTAAAAGATCTGCCGAGATTTCGGCCATCGAAAAAGACTGCGGAGCCAGCACAGGACTCAGGTGCGAGGTTATCTCGTTTTACAGCGGCGGCGAATATTGGCTTTACCGCTTCAAACGTTATACGGACATCCGCCTCGTAATGGCTCCAGAAGAACAAGCCGCTTTTTTCGGCGGCGACTACGACAATTTTGTCTTTCCCCGTCACGATCTCGATTTCACCTTTCTGCGTGCTTACGAAAACGGCAAGCCAGCGAAAACTCCGAACTATTTCAAGTGGTCCGAAACAGGTGCAAAGGATGGTGAATTTATAGTTGTTTCTGGCTATCCCGGTTCGACGGCCAGATTGCTCACCATTGCCCAGCTTGCTTATCAACGCGAGGTCGGCAACCCGCTGCAAAAACTGGTGTGGGAAACTCGGCGAAAAGCGCTGGAGGAATATTCGAAGCTCGGTGCCGAACAATTTCGGCAGGCCTCGCCCGGTATGCGTTCATTTGCAAATTCGCTAAAGCGGCTCGCCGGCCAGCAGGAAGGTTTGCTGAATCCGCGTAATTTCGCCCGTAAAGAAGCCGAGGAAAAGGAGCTTCGCGACAAGCTCGCTCAGAAGCCCGACCTTGAAAAACAATACGCTCCCGCCTGGGACAACATCGCAAAGGCGTATGCCGGACTGCCCGCGATGTCGAAACGTCTTTCATTTTCGAACATCACTGCGTCGCGCCTGGCCGTGATAGCACAGCAGATCGTGACCTATCACATCGAGTTTGCCAAGCCGAATGATAAGCGGTATGCGGAGTATCGCGATTCACGGCTGGATGCGTTCAAAACGTCGCTGCTTTCACCTGCCCCGATCTATTTTGAAATGGAAGAAGCGGCGCTTGTTTCATGGCTCGACGAAGCGCGTAAAATGCTGGGTGCTGACGATCCGTTTATCAAATCCGCTCTCGGTGACGCCGAACCGGCGGAGGTTGTCCGGCGCGTGGTCCGCGAGACCAAGCTGGTCGACCCGGTTGCTCGTAAAGCGTTGCTCGATGGCCCGGCTGACGCTGTGGCAAAATCGACCGATCCAATGATCATGCTCGCACGCCGTGTCGAACCGGTCGTTCGCGAGCTTCGCGCGTGGAACGAAAAGAATATTACCGACGTCGAGACAGCCAATGGAACTAAGATCGCCCAAGCTCGCTTTGCCGTTTATGGCAAGAGCATTCCGCCGGATGCAAATTCGCAGTTGCGGCTTTGCTACGGCGTCGTGAAAGGGTATGACGAAGACACGACTCTGGTGCCGTTCAAAACGACATTCTTCGGCCTCTATGATCGGGCACTGAGTTTTGGCGAACAGCCGCCTTTCGATCTGCCGCAAAGCCTGAAGGAGAGCCGCGACCGCGTTGATCTTTCGACCCCGCTGAATTTTGTTTACACTGCTGACACGATAGGCGGTAACTCCGGCTCGCCCGTAATCAATCGCAATGCCGAACTCGTCGGGCTAAATTTCGACAGCAATATCCAAAAACTCTCCAACCGCTATTGGTACATTGATGAAAAAGAGGGTTCGCGCGCAGTAGGCGTCCACAGCGCCGGAATCCTCGAAGCCCTGCGAAAGGTGTATGACGCGAACGAACTTGCGAACGAGCTGACCGGCAAATAATTCTTCATTCGTTAAGCGGGGTCTTAGACCGTCTACTTAACGGTCAAATATGCACTATCATCTTATAGGAATTTGCGGAACGGCGATGGCGTCTCTGGCCGGAATGCTGCAGGCTCGCGGACATCGCGTGACAGGCTCGGATCAGAATGTTTATCCGCCGATGTCCACGCAATTGGAAGCTCTCGGCATTGAAATTCTCAACGGATATAAAAAAGAGAATGCCAATATTGGGTCCGATGTAACGGTCGTCGGTAATGCCATATCACGCGGCAACCCGGAGCTTGAAGAGAGTCTGAACCGCAAACTGCTGTATCGCTCGATGGCCGAAATAGTAAAGGAAGAATTTATTCGTGAAAAGCGTTCGCTGGTTGTTGCCGGGACGCATGGAAAGACCACAACGACCAGTATTGCAGCCTGGGTTTGCGAGGTCGGCGGGCTGGATCCGTCATTTCTCGTTGGCGGCGTCGTGCAGAATTTCGGGGCGAGTTTTCGCGTGACCAGCGGAGAGCATTTCGTCATCGAAGGCGACGAATACGACACGGCGTATTTCGATAAAAAGCCAAAATTCATGCATTACCTGCCGGAGATAGCCATCGTCGGCAACATCGAGTTCGATCACGCCGACATCTACCGCGATCTTTATGAGATCAAATTTCAATTCTCTCGTTTGATGAATCTTGTACCGGGAAACGGGCGGCTGATCGTAGGGATCGATTCGCCCGTCGTCCGCGAAGTTCTCGAAGAAATGGAAGGACGGATCTTCACGACGGTTGAAACTTTCGGCCTATCTGACGACGCGAAATGGCAGGCTCGTTATATCGATTTTACGGGTGATGTGACGCGGTTTACCGTGTTCAACGAAGGCAAGGCATACGGCGAATTTGAAACGCATTTGATCGGTGAATTCAACGTGCGAAACTGCCTTTCGGTTATCATCGCGGCTGACGCGTGGGGCATTTCGAAAGAAAAAATTCAGGAAGCCCTTAATTCGTTTCTTTCGGTAAAACGAAGGATGGAAGTTCGCGGCACGATTGGCGGCGTTACCGTTATCGACGATTTTGCTCATCATCCGACCGCCGTTGAAGAGACACTAAAAGCTCTTCGGATGAAATACGACGGCCGCCGCCTGATAGCCGTGTTCGAACCGCGTTCGTGGTCGTCGCGTCTCGCAGTTTTCCAAGAGCCTTACGGCAAGGCATTTTCATATGCCGATTACGTTATAATCGCCGGCGTTTACAACACTTCAAAAGCGAGCGAACTAGGTAAAGTGTTAGATGTGGACGAGCTTGTGAAAAACCTTGAACTCCAGGGCAAGCCCGCCTATTCATTCCCCGCCGCCGCCGCCATCGTCCACCACCTCACCCCTGAAATGAAAGAAGGCGATGTCGTCGCCATAATGTCGAACGGCGGATTTGGGGGTATTCACGACAAAATACTTGACGTTCTGAAAAACGACAATTAGCCACAGAGGACACTGAGATAACAAAATCGCCAAAAAAACTCTGTGTGCTCCGCGGCAAAAATGCTCTTGCCTAAATTCGTGAAAACAGGCATACTTCCTCTTGATTTTGCTCTCGC
>JBQTJB010000222.1:0-8361 GCA_052387555.1 Blastocatellia bacterium
ACCTTTTCGAGGTCGTTCATCGAATATTGACTCGTGAGTTCGTTCTTTGCCGAAATCGCTACCGGTACGATCTCGTGAAGCGGCTTAGGCGAGATAACAACACCGGCAGCGTGAACCGACGAATGACGCGAACAGCCCTCGAGCCGTAAAGCCAGATCTAAGAGATTCTTGACTTTATGGTCGTTTACTGTCGCTGCCTTCAATTCGGCAACCTGTTCGAGCGCCTGCGAGATGCTTACGTTTCGACCGCGGACAGGGGGTGGAATAAGCTTTGCGATCCGCTCGACATCGCCATAGGGCATATTCAGAGCACGTCCAACATCCTTGATCGCTGCTTTCGACGCCATCGTTCCGAACGTGATGATCTGACAAACGGAATCACGTCCGTAAAAATCCGAAACGTGATTGATCACATCAGCTCGGCCGCGAATACAAAAATCTATGTCGATGTCCGGCATAGAAACGCGAGCGGGATTAAGGAAACGCTCGAAAAGCAGATCGTATTGAAGCGGATCGATTCCGGTGATCCCAAGACAATAAGCAACGAGTGAACCCGCCGCCGAACCGCGCCCCGGACCAACAGGAATATCTCGCCCCACTGCATACTTGATAAATTCCCACACGATCAAAAAGTAACCGGCGTATCCCATTTTCGAGATCACCGCCAGCTCTATCTCGAGCCGTTCGCGGTAATCGTCAAGCGTGTTTCTCAATGCTCCGTTCTGTTGCATCGGCAACAAAACTGTCCCAGCACGTTCCTCGAATCCATCGGCGGTAATCTTTTTCAGATAGTCGTCGAGAGTATTGCATCCCGAATCCAATGGAATAGGAAAACTCGGAAGTGTCAGATCTTTCTCGCCAACAAGTAACTCGAGTTCACACATTTCGGTGACCTTGAGCGTGTTGGTCAACGATTCCGGAAGCTCGTCGCCGAAGATGTCCCACATCTCTCCCGCAGACCGGACAAAGTAATGATCCGAACCAAAAGTATAGCCCTGTTCTTCATTCAACGTCCGGCCGTCACCGATGCACAAAAGTACTTCATGCGCTCGGGCGTCGTCTCGCGTCAGGTAATGAGCATCGTTCGTTGCGACAAGCGGTATATTATTTTTCTTTCCAACCTCTACTATTTTTTTTACAACTTGAGCTTCGTCATCAATCCCGTGGTTTTGAATCTCCAGATAGAAGTTTTCTTCGCCAAAGATTTCCCTGAATTTTTTTACTATTGAAATTGCTTTTTCTTCATCGTTTTGGTGCAGATAGTGCCACAACGCGCCGTCCCTTCCACCGGAAAGACAAATTAGTCCGTTGCTTCGTTCGGCAAGCAACTCCATATCGATCCGTGGCTTATGATGCAATCCTTCAGTGAAAGCTTTAGATGCCAAATAAACAAGGTTCTGATAACCTTCGGTATTTTTGGCTAAAAGGACGAGGCTGTAGTGTGGCTTTTCGCCCGCGGCTATTGATGAACTCTTATCCAAACGGCTGCCGGAAGCAACAAAAGCGTCGTACCCGATTATCGGCCTGATGCCTGCGTACTGCATTGCGGCGTAATAAGACACGGCTCCGTACAGATTTCCGTAATCGGTAATCGCACACGCCTTCATTTCCAATTCCGCTAGTCGGTTTGCCAAAGGTTTGAGTTGGATTGTGCTCTGCAACAGGCTATAATCCGAGTGCAAGTGAAGATGCACGAAATCGCGCGATTTGAATGTCGGCTTGTCCATTTTTTTAGTATCTATGAAAAAAGTCTACCTGGAAACTTTCGGCTGTCAAATGAATGTTTCTGATTCGGAACGCGTTGCGACAACGCTGGTTTCGAAAGGCTACGAGATTACAACCGACCAGGAATCAGCCGATATAGTCTTATTGAACACATGCTCCGTCCGCGAGAAGGCCGAGCAAAAATTGTACACACGTGTTGGCGAGGTGCGTTCCCGCAGTCCGAAAAAACCAATTATCGGGGTTATGGGCTGTGTAGCCCAGCTCGAGGGAGAAACGCTTTTTAAGAAGGTTAGCGGAATAGATTTTGTCATTGGAACAAGAGCAGTCGGACGCGTCACGCAAGTAATTGAAAACGTTTTTGAAGAAGGCCCTGGATTTTCGGATCTTGGAGAAAGGGAACTGGACTATAACTGGTCGGTTTCCGATGCTCAACTCCATTCGCCGTACGTCGCTTTCATTCCAATAATAGAAGGGTGTAATAAGTTTTGCACATATTGCATCGTGCCAGTCTCTCGAGGCCGCGAAAAAAGCCTTCCGCCGTCCGACATCATTCAAAATGTTCTACAGCTTCGCCAACGTGGTATAAAAGAGATTCATTTGATCGGCCAGAACGTGAACAGCTACCGCCCGTTGACTGATTCCGGTCTCGAAGAATTCAAAGGCAAGACACCTTTTTCCAGATTACTTCGCGCTGTGGCCGCAACGGGCATAGAGAGAATAAAATTCAACACTTCGTTTCCCAGAGATTTTCATCCAGACATAGTGGATGCGATCGACGAGCATGAAAACCTTTGCAATTGGGTGCATCTGCCGGTTCAGTCCGGCAGCGATCGTGTGCTTAAACGAATGAAACGTCTTCATTCTATTGACCGCTATTTCAAGATCATTGACGGGTTAAAGGCTTCGAAACGTAATATTTCACTTACAACCGATATAATCGTCGGCTTTCCCGGCGAGACCGATGCGGATTTTCTGGCAACAGTAAGAATGGCAGAGTACTGCGGATTCGACGCTACTTATATTTTCAGATACTCGCCGCGACCTGGAACTCCGGCATACGAGATGAATGACAATGTTTCTTTTGACGAGAAAACAAGCCGTTTTCGTGAGCTGGAACGTGTCCAGAAAGATATTCAGAACAAGAGCTTGCGGCGATATCTTAATACAACGCTTAAAGTATTGGCAGAGAAGAAATCGGTTAAATCTGAGCTTGATCTTTCTGGGCATTCGACTTGTCACAAAGTAGTCAACTTCAAAGCACCTGAGTATTTGCTTGGATCGATTGTTGATGTCAGGATAGACGAAATAAAATCGAATTCTTTGTACGGTGAGGTAGTCAATAACACGTGAACGAAGAGAACGAATTAAACGAATTAGTTGAAGTGAAGATAGGTGCCCTGATAATGGACCCGAACACGAATACGCCCATAGTTGTGCTTAAGGGAGTAAATTCAGAGACTGTTCTGCCGATATGGGTCGGAGCGTTCGAGGCAAATGCCATCGCACTCGAGATCGAAAAGATCGTCCCACAGCGGCCGATGACGCACGATCTTCTGCGCAACCTGATAATCGAATGCGGCCTTAGCGCATCACGTGTGGTTGTCACAGATCTGCTTGAAAATACTTTCTACGCGTCGGTTGAACTTACAGACACTAACGGTGACCCGATGGCGATGGATGCCCGGCCATCGGATGCGATCGCACTTGCATTGAGACTCGATTGTCCGATATTTGTCCGGCAAAGCGTACTGGAAATGTCGGCAAGCTCCAATCAGCCCGACGGCGGGGAGTCAGACGAGACGGGAACACTGCCGGAAGACTGGCCGGAGCTGATTGGATGAAGGTACGACAGGTTTTCCTGCTTGTTGAGTACAGAAGAAATGATAATAGTGATCGCAAATCAAAAAGGCGGCGTTGGCAAAACAACGACCGCAATAAACCTTTCGGCCGCATGTGCGGCTCGCGGCAAGCGTGTTCTTCTTATCGATCTTGACCCGCAAAGCAATTCGACGCTTTCATTTATTGAAACGGAAAGCGTTAACGGCGGTTCGTACGAAATGTTTACCGAACTAGATAAACCGTTCAAGCAGTTAGTTTACGAGACATCTGTGCCCAACTTACACTTGATACCTGCAAGAATTAATCTGGCAAAACTAGAAGCAATACTAATCGGCGATTTCGACGCCGCTTTTAAGCTCCGCGACCGCCTGCAAAAGATCCGAAACGATTACGACTTGATATTTATCGACACACCGCCGACGCTTGGTTTGATAACCGTAAACGCATTGGTCGCTGCAAATCATGTTCTAATCCCGATCCAGTCATCATATTTTGCGTTGGAGGGAACTGACGACCTGCTTGAAACGATAGAGAAAATTCGCTCGCGTCCGAACCCTGAACTAAATTTGCTTGGCGTATTGGTTACTTTGTTCGACAGGCGGACTGCGCTTTCGAAAGATGTGGAAGCTCATATCCGAAAAGTGTTTGGAAAGAAAACATTCAAAACCGTGATCAGGAGAAGCGTAAGGCTCGAAGAATCCCCAGCTCATAAAAAATCTATCTTCGCCTACGCCCCGAGATCGACTGGTTCCGTTGAATACGAAAGCCTTGCAAAGGAGGTGCTTAAACGTGTCTAAAGCTGGTTTACCTCTCGGAGTAAAAATGCGGCACGATTCACATTACGTCGATACAATCGCCCGTTCCAGCCGTTCAATCGGTAAAACAATCGCCATTGATTTAATCTCTCCCAACCCGGAGCAGCCGCGCAATGAGTTTGGTGATCTTGCCGAACTTTCGGCGTCGATCAAAGAAAAAGGCGTCCTGGAACCGCTACTGGTAAAGCCAAACGGCGATGGAACATGGATGATAATTGCCGGCGAACGTCGCTGGCGGGCATCGGGTCTTGCCGGGTTAAGCGAGGTTCCATGTATAGAAATGAACCTTGACGAGCAAGGCATTGCCGAGATCGCGCTTATCGAGAACCTTCAACGAAAGGACCTCAACGTCTGGGAAGAAGCCGACGGCCTGGCCGCACTCGCAAGCAAGTTCGGATACACACAAGAACAAATCGCACAAAAGATAAGCAAAAGCCGCACGACAGTAACCGAGCTGATGACCATTGCGGGTCTGCCTCTGAAAGCAAGAGAACGTTGTTCGCATTTGAAAATCTCATCAAAAGCGACTCTTTTGGAGATAGCCCGGCAATTTGACGAAGCCGCAATGTACGAGTATCTCGATGCTCTTGAAACAGACTCCAAACTTCCGAAACACAAGATGTCGACTGTACTAAAAGAAAACGGCGGGACACCCGAAAGAAAAGACCCGAACAGAAAATATCATTTCGTCTCACCTGACAAGGATTTCGAATTGAATATTCGGTTTTTCAAAGGGGAAACAGCCGATAAAAAGGCAATTCTCAAAGCGCTTAAACAAACTTTTGACGCTATTAAGTCAGAAAATACAGATACTTAAGCTTTCATCCTATGAAACTCATGACCCAAACATTAGAATTACATAATCTTTATTATCGGACGCAATAATACTAAGCTTTTCTTTGCAAAAGCACCTAAACACACTTTATATAAGTGGTTGCTGTCAACCATTTCCCTTTCAATTGCGTCAGGTTTGGTCTGTATTTGTGTGCTCATATAATAACAACGAATTGATTGCTAAAATTTCTTCTTTCTTGCACCAACTCTCTTTCTAAATAAAGTAACTGTCTTTATTTCATGCGGTACGACACGTCCTCACTTTGACACTTTCGTGGATAAACGTTATTATTATCGTTTTGTTATCAGTCACGATTCAAATTAGGAATACGCTAGAAGGAGTTACATAAATACTTGAGTAACGGAAATTTTCTTTTCACTTCCGAATCGGTCACTGAAGGCCACCCGGATAAGATGGCCGATCATGTTTCGGACGCGATCCTTGATGCGATCCTCGAACAAGATCCAATGGCCCGTGTTGCATGTGAAACGCTCGTTACAACCGGTTTGGCGGTCGTTGCAGGTGAAATCACTACGACGGCCGTAGTGAATTATAAACAGATCATTCGTGAAACGATTGCTGAGATCGGCTACGACAACGCTGAATTCGGCTACGATTCGAACACCTGCAGCGTAATTGATGCTATCGGCACGCAGTCACCCGACATTTCCCAGGGAGTTGACACCGGCGGTGCCGGCGATCAGGGTTTGATGTTCGGTTATGCCTGCAACGAAACGCCGGAGCTGATGCCGATGCCGATACAAATGGCACACAACCTGACGCGCAAATTGAGCGAAGTTCGACGCGACGGCACGATTCCCTATTTGCGACCGGACGGAAAATCGCAGGTTTCAATTGAATATCGTGACGGCCGTCCTTTTCGTGTCGAAGCTGTTGTGCTTTCGACGCAGACCGGTGAGATCCCTATCGAGCAGATCCGTGCTGACATTCTCGAAAAGGTCATAAAGCCTGTAATTCCGTCGGAGCTGCTTGACGAGAACACCAAGTACCACATCAATCCAACCGGACGATTTGTCGTTGGCGGTCCGATGGGTGACGCGGGCGTTACCGGCCGAAAGATCATCGTTGACACTTACGGCGGCTTTGCTCCTCATGGCGGCGGTGCTTTTTCGGGTAAAGATCCGACCAAAGTCGATCGTTCGGCGGCTTACATGGCGCGGTATATTGCTAAGAATGTGGTGGCTGCGGGTTTGGCCGATAAGTGCACTGTTCAGTTAGCTTACGCTATCGGAGTTGCTGAACCGGTTTCGGTTTTGGTGGACACGCAGGGAACCGGAACGATTGACGACGATAAACTATCTACGATAGTCCGAGAGAATTTCAGCCTCAACCCGCTGGGAATCATCGAAACGCTCGATCTACGTCGCCCGATCTACAGGGAAACTGCCCGATTCGGCCATTTTGGAAGACTGAACGGTGAATTTTCGTGGGAAAAGACAGACAAAGCCGAGGCATTGAGAACTGCGGCTGAGAGAGGTATCGGAACCAATGGCTAATCCAGGAATTTCAATGCATTACGACATCAGGGACATCAATCTTGCACCTCAGGGCAAGCAGCGCATCGAATGGGCCGACCGCGAAATGCCTGTGCTTCGTCTTATCCGCGAACGTTTCGAAGCCGAAAAGCCGTTGACCGGCGTAAAGCTGATCGCCTGTGCTCATATCACAACCGAGACCGCTAATCTGGCCCGCACGCTGCAGGCCGGCGGTGCAGAATCGCTGCTTATAGCGTCAAACCCGCTTTCGACACAGGACGACGTTGCGGCTTCACTGGTTGCCGATTGGGGCATACCAGTGATGGCGATAAAGGGCGAATCTATAGAGACTTACGTGTCGCACGTTAAGGCAGCACTTGATACAAATCCGAACCTCATTATCGACGACGGATCTGACGTGGTTGCGACGATGCTAAAGGAAAAGCAGGAGCTTATTGCTAATCTGATCGGCACAACTGAAGAGACCACCACCGGCATAGTCCGCCTAAAAGCGATGCAGAAGGCCGGCGTGCTCAACTTCCCCTCCATAGCCGTCAACGATGCTCAGACCAAGCATTTCTTTGATAACCGCTACGGCACCGGCCAATCGACGCTCGACGGCATTATCCGAGCCACCAACATCCTGCTCGCCGGTAAAACGCTGGTCGTCGTCGGCTACGGCTGGTGCGGCAAGGGCGTTGCGATGCGTGCCCGCGGAATGGGCGCAAACGTCGTCGTGACCGAGATCGATCCGATCAAGGCGATCGAGGCCGTGATGGACGGAATGCGTGTTCTGCCAATTTCGGAAGCCGCAAAGATCGGCGATTTCTTCGTCACCGTCACCGGCAACCGCCACGTTATCGACAAGGAACATTTCGAAGCGATGAAGGACGGAGCGATCGTCTGCAACAGCGGCCACTTCGATCTGGAATTGAACCTCGACGCTCTTCGCGAAATGTCTGAGCCGGCTGTCAAACGCCGTCCGTTCGTCGAAGAATACATCGGCAAGAACGGCGGAAAGAGCGTGATCGTCCTCGGCGAAGGCCGTTTGATAAATCTCGCCGCAGCCGAAGGCCACCCAGCCTCAGTCATGGATATGTCGTTCGCAAACCAGGCACTTTCGGCCGAATATCTGGTCAAACAGAAAGGCAAGCTCGCCAACGGCGTCCACGTTCTGCCAACCGAGGTCGATCAGGAGATCGCTTCCCTAAAACTCCACGCAATGGGCGTGAAAATGGACGTCCTCACGCCCGAAATGCTCGAATACATGTCGAGCTGGGAAACCGGAACCTAAGGTCAGAACCGGGAGCGATAGCGACTGGGTTCTTTGCACAAGCCCGCACGTGAGTACGGGCGTTCCGCACCAGTTAATTGAAAAAGGCTCGGCAATCGCCGGGCCTTTTTTAAGTTGATCGTGTTGTGTTTCATACGCTCGGATGTCGGGATTGCCTGTTTACACATTCCGCTTTGCCACTTCTTTAGCCAGAGTCATGGCCGCGTGCTCCGCACGCCTAACGAATTGATCTTGAGAAATCTTCAAAGACATAGATTCGGGGGTTCTGGCGGATGCTCGCCGAAAGGGCAAGGCCTTCTGCGCATCATTGCGACACGCCGCAGTTGGGGTTTTCGTTTTTGTTTACTTCCCTTCGAA
>JBQTJB010000223.1:0-6567 GCA_052387555.1 Blastocatellia bacterium
TGAAATTCCCGTCGTTTGCAAAATCGGCGAGAATTCGCAGCTCGATCTGTGAATAATCGGCAATGACAAGCTTTTTCCCCCCGGCGGCACGGAAACAGCGGCGGTATTGCGGTTCGTGCGGAATCTGCTGGAGGTTTGGATTAGAGCACGAAAAGCGTCCGGTCGGAGCACCGATCTGACGAAAATCCGCGTGAATGCGTCCTGATTTCGGTTCGATGAACTCAAGTATATTTTCGCCGAAACTTGTCATCGATTTTTGGACGGCGCGATATTCTAAAAGCTTTGCGACCACTGGATACTTTTCCGCCAGCGGCTGAAGCTGCCACGCCCGCGTGGTGTCTGGAACCGGCACGCCAAGGTTTACGAGAGCATCGGTAACCTGCTGCTGAGAATCGAGATTTATCTCCGCCCGCCCAAAAAGTGTTGCCTGAGCAACGCCGGCCGACAACATGTCCTGCAGTTCGTCCGCTGCTTTCGACTGCGCGGACTTTACTTTTTCCAACTGCTGGCGCCAAAGGCCTTCATCAAGGTAAACGCCGGTCAGTTCCATTTCGGCAATCGGCATAACGCAATCGAACTCAAGCTGGGCAACGCGCTCCAGACCGTCGTTTTTCAGACGTTCCGCCATTTGAGTGCGCAGCGGGAGGAGCACCGCCGCATCGCGTGCGGCGTATTCGACCTGAGAATGTGACAGCTCGGGCGTGCTCCAATCGCTAACCTGCTGCGATTTGTCGAGCTCCGTTCCGGTGAAGAATTGGGCAACATCGGCCAGCGAATGGCGGCGGTCGCCGTCGCCCGCGGCTATCAACTGGCTTGCCAGATAAGTATCGAAAATCCCGCCGATCTCACATCCGAGATGATGTCGCACCCATTTTGCATCGAACTTGGCGTTATGGGCGATCTTCCTGCATTTTTCATCCGAAAGCAGCCGCCGAAGCGGTTCGAGTTCCGTGTTATCTCTCAAATTTCCGCGCTCGGAAAATGGAAGCAGGTCAATGACGTGCGTGCCTTTTTGTCCGCTTAATTGTACAAGACGAAGATCGCCGCGATACGGATCCAATTCCGTCGTTTCCGTATCGAAACCCAGAAACTGCTCGCTCGATAAGTCCTCACACGTTTTTTGCAATGCTTCCGCATCACGGATTATTTGAAAATAAACTTCCATAATTCAGCTACACTTTATTGTTCGAAGACTTTCAATTGTACCGGCGAATCGTACCAATTGAAACCTGTGTCCCGGGATTTTACACTTTGTGATTTACCATCCTCGTATTTTCATCTATACTACATATGAGTTTGCCTGAAGAGTTTCGGCCACGTCGAAGCCAAGCGAACGTTAGAGGATTATTTGTCCGGCTGAAGTCGGCCGTGAAACAGATTTTTTTAAGGTTGAGCACGATCCGGTTATTTTGATATGTGCTCCCTGATTTGGGAAATGCAAAGCAAGCGTTTCCCCGGTCAACAAGGGTTCCTGCGTGAAACAACACTACGCTCGTCGGGTCGGAGACTATCTGCCCGAGGGGAAACAAAAGTTAAAATTTGACGCGAAATCTGCTTTGGCGACATAGCAATTGTCGAACTCTCTTAAAAATCCGCTATACGTTCACTCCGCAAAAGAAGTTCTTTTAGGCCTCAAGAATCCACCTTTACTGAGGAACCAGAATAAAAGTATGTCTAAAGAAATGATCATCAGCGTCAATGGACGCGAGAAAAAGATCGCAATACTCGATAACGGTAAAGTTACAGAGTTTTATATCGAACGCGGGGAAGAAAACTCCGGAATCGCCGGAAATATCTACAAGGGGCGCGTACAGCGCGTCCTGCCGGGAATGCAGTCGGCATTTGTCTCGATCGGGCTCGAACGCGATGCGTTCTTGTACGTCTCTGACTTCTTCGACGAGGAAGAAGAGATCGAACGGATCGTAATGGAGAAATCCAAAAAAACCTCGCCCGAAGAAGCAAAACGCGAGGCCAACGAACGCATTGACCGTGCACGAGCCGAACGCGAGAAGCAGATGGAGGCGGTACAGGAAGTTGCAGAACCGCTTGCCGGTTCCGAGGCCGAACCTGCTTTCAGCGAAGATGCCGTGAAAGATGCGCCGCCCGAACCTGCAAAACGCGGGCGACGCGGACGCCGAGGACGAGAACCCGAAAAAACGGTAGAAGCTAAAGTCGAGATCGTGGAGCTGATCTTCGAATACGAAGATTCCGGCTTTGAGCGAATCGTTGACGACGAAGATACAGGCGAGATGTTTAAGGACGCCTTCCGTCAGGAAGCGATTGTAGATCAGGTTCGGGCCGTCGAATTCGACATGGAATCGATAGACGCGGCCGAGGTTGGTTCGCTGATTGCTTCGGTAACTGAAGCTCCCAACGGATTCGAAAGAATTGCCGATGAGGACGAAGAAGAAGGTCAACCTCAGAAATCGAAGCCCGCGGCAAAATCACGTGGAAAATCTCCCAGGAAGACGGCTGCGGCAGAGGATGTGAAACCGGAAAAGAAAAAGCGTGCATCAAGCAAAACGAAATCGGCTTCGCCAAAGTCGAAATCGTCGAAGAAGAAAGAAACCGGTGATGAGGCCGCAGGTTCCTCAAATGAACCTCTTGCCGAGGCAAACGTCCGCGAATCGAACGACTCTGCTGAAATGACCGTTCGCCGCGGAGGACGCGGGCGTCGTCGCGGCGGTCGTGGGCGAAAGCCGGAAAATGCTGAGTCGGCAACGGAGGTCGCGGGTTTCGAGGATGTCGAAGTGGAATCGAACGGTGACGGTGAAATGCCGGAAATGATAATGATTGATGAAGAAGCCGATTCTGAGCCGATCATGGAACGGATGGAGGCGCCTGAAATTGACGATGCCTCAGAAACTCCGAAAGTGGACGGCGAGGCAAAGCCAGATCGCGATAATCGCGGCCGTGATAACCGAGACAATCGAGGACCCCGGGACGCCGGAAGACGTGACAACAGAAATCGGAATGGACAGCGGGATGAAAAACGCTTTGACAGAAATGACCGGGGCGACCGCGGTTCGCGGCCTCCGCAGCCGACGATCTCAGACCTGCTTCGCGAAGGCCAGGAAATTCTGGTACAGATCGCCAAAGAACCTATTGCCCGCAAGGGCGCCCGAATCACGTCGCACATCGCTCTTCCCGGCCGATTTCTTGTTTATATGCCGACGATCGAGCATCTCGGCGTTTCGCGAAAGATCGAATCGTCGAATGAGAGAGGACGTTTAAGAACGCTCATTCAGCGGATTCGGCAGGACGAGGACATTCCGTCCGGTGGTTTTATCGTCCGCACGGCGGGAATCGGCATATCAGAGGAAGACTTGCGGCAGGACGCCCGTTACCTTGTGCGGACCTGGCTGGACATTAAGAAAGCCTCGGAAAAAGTAAAATCACCCGCGCTTGTTCATCAGGATCTGGATATTGTCCAGCGGCTTCTGCGCGATCAGTTGTCCGACGATTTTACTGCTATCCGCTGCGACAGCGAGGAAGAGTACCTTCGCACCGTGGAGTTCATAAACCGCATTCAACCGCGCATGGTCAAGCGCGTCAAGCTCTACACGCGGGACGAACCGATTCTGGAGGCTTACGGCGTTCAGGAAGAGGTCGATAAAGCTCTGAAACCGCGGGTATGGCTGAAATCCGGCGGCTACCTCGTCATCAATCAGACCGAAGCTCTGGTCGCGATCGACGTAAATACAGGCAAGTTCGTCGGCAAGGGAAATGCCCGACTGGAAGACACGATCACGCGAACGAACATGGAAGCGGTCGATGAGATCGCGCGGCAGATCCGACTTCGCGATCTCGGCGGCATCATCGTGCTCGACCTGATAGACATGGAAGACCGCCGAAACCGGCACAAGGTTTCGCAGGCGTTGCAGGAAGCTTTGCAATCCGACAAATCTCCGACAAAAGTGCTTTCATTCAACGATTTCGGGCTGATAATAATGACCCGCAAACGCGTGAAACAATCGCTCGAACGCACAATGTGCGCGCCGTGCGAATATTGCGAAGGAGCCGGCTGGGTAAAATCACCGACGACCGTTTGCTACGAAATTCTGTCCGAAGCGCGGCGGTTGTCGAAACATCTTGAAGACGTTCGGCAGACAACTTTGCGGATTCATCCAGACGTTGCAAAAGCTTTTCGGAACGGCGAACGCGAAGTGTTCGACGAGATCGAGGCTCATCTCGGCAATGTGGACCTAACGGCCGACCCGCATATCCACCAGGCGCAGTACGATTTTGCGTTTGTATAACGGCCCTCAGTTGCTGAGGAATATTGAGCAGGGATTATGCATTGTGGTCCCTGTTTTTTATTTGGGCAGGTTTACCTTCTTTAATAGGTTTTGAAAGCGAGGGTCGTCGCGGATCAGGTCGAAATTTGGAGCGACCTTTAGATACATAACGGTGTATGTTCGTTCGTCGATGGCTTTTTCCAGCCAATAAAACGCCATATCTCTGTCGCCGAGTTGCGAGTATATTTCGGCGAGATCGAACGTCTCGGCGCCCTCGGTTCGCGTTTCCGCAAGTTCCTGTTCAAGCCGTGCCGCCCAATATTCCGCTGCGGTTTTTGCGGCGGCTGCCCTTTCAAGCGCGGGCGTCATCGTCGGGTCGATTCCGACAAGTTTTCTCCGCGTCTGACGACAGGCAATAGCCTCGGCGTACATGCCCTTTTGATCGTAGCTTCTTTTTAAGTACTCGTTTACCTCGGCAAAGTTAGGATTTTGTTCGGCAAGGCGTCGGCCTTTTTCGATCGCCTCGTCGTAACGGCGCGACCAGTAAAGCACCCAAACTTCGCCGGCGTTGATGACGGGCGATAGCGGATCGATCTCTTCGGCACGCCGTATCTCGGTCAGTGCCTCGTCAAATCGGCTCATACCTGCTAGATATTCTGAGTACCATTGATGGGCGGTGGCGTAATTCGGGTTTAATTCGATGGCCTTTTTGTAGTCATCGTCAGCGGCTTGCCAATTCCAAAAATAATACATATTGACGTAGGCCAGCGAAGTGTGGGCTTCGGCAAGCTCGCCGTCGATCTCGAGAGCTTTTTCGGCTGCGCTGCGAGCTTTTGTATAAGAATCCTCCGGCGTCGCGAAGTTGTAATCGGCGAGCAGACTGTATGCGTCGGCCAGACCCGCGTAAGCAAGAGCGTAAGTCGGATCTTTATCTATTGCGTCGTCAAAATACTTTATCGATTCTCTGATGTCGCTGCCCGTGCGTTTGTTCCAAAGGTAGCGTCCCATAACGTATGCATGATGAGCTTCGACGTTTTTGGTTGAGCGTTTTGCGAGACGAGAGCGTTCGTCGCCGGTCAGGCCTGGAACAAGTTTGCGGGCAACCTGCTCCGAAATCGCGTCCTGAACGCCGAACAAGTCGGTAAATTTTTCGTTGAACGAACCGCTCCAAACGATCGCGCCGTCGATGACCGTGACGAGTTGAACGGTCACTCGGATTTGATCGTCAATGTGCTGTACTTTGCCTTCGAGAACGGCATCTACACCGAGTTCGCGTCCGGCAACTAGAGCATCTTTGCCGTCGAACCGGCGCACTGCATTCGTCGGCCTGGTGATGATTTCACGCAAGCTGCCGATCTTTGTGATCAGCGCGTCGGTCAATCCAAACCGCAAATTATCATCGCCGTTACGACCGGCGATCTGCTCGAACGGCAACACTGCGATCGAGGTTACTTTTTGTGTCGGCTCATTCCATTTTTGCCACAACAATAAAAGCGTAAAACCAAGGGCGGCGACCGCGACCGTAATCAACAGCTTTTGCAGTGGGCCGGAGAAGCTCGGGGCGGGCGGCAAAAACTTTTGATCGGCAGACTCGTTCGCGTCGTTAAGAACTTCGAGTGTCACTCTTTCTTTCACGCGCCTTTCGGCGATCACCGGCAGTTCGCTGTCCGCGGTCGCAACCCGGCGGAGATCGGCCGAGAAACGATAACCGTGCTTTGGAACCGTCTCGATAAATTTGTTGCCATTTGTGTTGAAGATCTTGCGCAGGCGGGAAATTTGTTTTGCGAGATTGCTCTCTTCGACAAAGGCGTCGTGCCAGATGGCGGACATCATTGCGGATTTGCTAAGAGCGTGGCCGTTGTGTTCGATGAGCAGGAGAAGCGTGTCGAATTCCTTCGCCGGTAGATGGATCGCGACGCCGTCGGCGGACAAAGTCTTCTCGTTCGGGTCAAGGACGAAATTCCCAAACTCGTAAACAAACGCTTTGTTCTCAGTCGTTTCCACCCTAGTCAAAAAAAGGTAAAAAAAACACGAAGAAAACCTCAAGACTTCTCGCCAGTCGCAAGGCAATCATAGCCATGTCACAAATTTCTGTGCAAAAAACGCGTGCTATAAGCGAGTTTTCAAATTTTAGCCCGATTTCAACATCGTGGCAAGAAGATTATGAACCAGCGAGCCGAAATCCTTTTTGAAAAAGATGAAACCATTATCCTGCGGCAAAGCGCCGCTACACGCAGCGAGTTTTGCCCATTCTGCAACGTCGTTTCGGATATGGCGACGCCGGAAGCCTTGACCCTGATGTCAGGGCTGAGCGAACGCGATATCTTCC
>JBQTJB010000224.1:0-7761 GCA_052387555.1 Blastocatellia bacterium
GCGACTGTCAGCCCGCCGACGGCAAATTTCCCAAGACCGCTGAAGAAAGTTCTGCGGTCGATCTCGCCGTGCTGCCATTCGTGAAAAAGGTCTAATAATTCCTGCGGATATTCGTCTGCGGTTTTGCGTTCCATATTTTCTCCTGTTTTGGGAACAAGGATATTTGAGTTTATGACGATCTACAAAATGAAACCGATGTTATCGGCGAGCTTGTTTGACCGAATAATTAGCGATCGCCTCTTCTTTCGTCGAACCAAAGGCGTAGCAGTCGCTTTCTTCGATGTTGACGAATTCGGGGCCGACGACGCAGTATTGGTCGCCGTCAAGAAAAATAAGAGTTCCGCCCGGCCCGCGCGTCGCTTCGAGATCCGGATCGGTTTTCATCATTTCAAATTCTGTCGTCATAAAATAATTGTAGCGCGACAGAATTTCCACTTGCCATATTTATGAGGCTTTTCTTGTATAGGGTTAGTTTGCCGAAATTCAAGTCTCTCGATACGATATTTATCAATGGATCGACAAGAGCTAATGACCGAGGCGGATATCCACGCCTTTGGCATCGAAATAGTTTTCAAACAACTTGAAAAGGATGGTTGGTTTATCGAATCGGCGGACGTGCACGCCGACATCGGAAGCGAGCCCCAGATCGTCGCCAATAAGGACGGCGAAAAGGCGTTCTTTGTCGTGCGGACCGATGTTTATCCAAAACGCGGACGATTTGAGGAAGGTCAGGACGCTTTCGACATGCTCGTCAGCCATGCTATGGCACACGAAGCCGATTGCTATTTCGCCAGCGTCGGCATTGCAAACTCCGAAGGCAAAACCGAAGCTGAAATGTCGATTCCCGTGAAAGGCGTTCAATACAACGTTGAATTCAACGGACTGGTGAAGATGGAGCTTCCGCCGGAATCCTCTGTAAACATACAGAATTAGGGATATGTGCGCCGGCTTTTACAAATTACCGATTTCGCCGATAATTCCGCCATGAACAAAACCAGGCTCGAAGCATTCAGCGACGCCATGATCGCCATCATAATGACGATCATGGTGCTCGAATTAAAGGTTCCTCACGGTGCCGATCTTGAGTCCATCCGTCCACTGCTACCTGTCTTTCTTTCCTATATTCTCAGCTTCATCTATCTTGGCATTTATTGGAACAACCACCACCACATGCTGCAGGCCACGCGGAAGGTAAACGGGAAGATACTTTGGGCTAACCTTCACCTGCTCTTCTGGCTTTCTTTAGTGCCTTTTGTTACGGGATGGATGGGCGAGAATCATTTTGCTCCGCTGCCGACCGCCGTCTATGGCGTCGTCCTTCTCTGCTCGGCGATTTCGTACATGATCCTACAAACAGTGATCATCAGTCACCACAAAGGCGAAGACTCGCTACTGGCCGATGCGCTGGGCAGCGATCTGAAAGGCAAGCTCTCGATCGCCCTTTACATCGCAGCGATTCCGCTCGCATTTGTAAACCAATGGATCTCCAACGCGATCTATGTCCTCGTAGCCGCAATTTGGCTAGTTCCAGACCGACGTATCGAGTCTAAGATGAGTAGCTAAGCACATTGAAAAAAAGTGGGCACTTTCGTGCCCGGTTTAAGAATCAAAATTTGGCTGAAATCAGGTTCCCGAGCTTCCGCCGCGGCCGAGTATCATTCGCACGACAAGAAGCAGCAAGACCGCTCCGATGATCGACATGATCCAGCCTGAGTAACCATCGTCACGCCAAAGGCCGGCGATGAATCCGCCAAGAAAAGAACCGGCAATACCCAGGACGATTGTCAGTAATAATCCGGTCAGGCCGGGAGGAAAATTCTCTTTTCCGGGAAGCAGAAATCGTGCAATTACGCCGATAATCAAACCAACAACGATCGTTCCGAGAATACTAAACATAATTTTCTCCTTGCAGTCTTAGATCTGAATTACTTAGCGATGTACTAATAGTTACTACATCTTTGTCTAAACTACAAGCAAATTGCGCCTCATTCGATCAATGTTTTGTCTCAAGCTTATGCCGTTTGATCATTCCGTAAAGCCTCGGCCTGTATACACCAAGCAACTGCGCGGCCGCTTGCTTGTTCCCTCGCGTTCTTTCCAACGCGGCGAGTACGATGCCGCTCTCGATACGGTCGAATACGTCCTGTTGGTCGACTCCTTCTGCCGGTTCGGAAAGGTTCTCGACGATCATTTGCCCTACCTTTTGAAATAGGTCTGCTTCCTCCGATACTGAAAACGGCGTCTCTGCATAATGCTCAACTGAATCGATGGTTAACGGAACTGAATGTGTTGTCAATGGCTGCGCGTATGCGGAAACCTCAGCCGTAGCGTACTTAGCGGACTCGGCAAAGGGAATGTTCAGCGTTTCGATTGCCCCGCTTTTCGAAAGAAGGACGGCTCGCTCGATCACGTTTTGAAGTTCACGGACATTTCCACGCCAGACGTAACTTAACAACTGATCGTAAGCAGCCCCGGAAAACGCCAGACCGCTGCGATCATATTTTGCCGAAAACACATTCAGAAAATGCTCGGCAAGCATCGGAATATCTTCAGTGCGTTCGCGAAGCGGCGGGATCTTTATTTCTATGGTGTTAATGCGATAGAAAAGATCCTCACGCAAATTCCCTTCTTTGATTGCCTCGAACGGGTCGCGGTTGGTCGAACTAATAAGCCGAAAATCGGCATCCTGTGGCTTGTCGCTGCCAACCCGGTAATACGCCTTCTCCTGCAAAACGCGCAAAAGCTTTGGCTGAAGGTCAACCGGCATTTCGCCGATTTCATCGAGCAGAAGACTGCCGCCTTTTGCTTGTCCGATAAAGCCGGATTTGTCGGCATTTGCACCGGTGAACGATCCTTTTACGTGGCCGAATAACTGCGATTCGATCAAATCTTTAGGGAGTGCCGAGCAGTTTACTTTTACGAACGGCTGATTAGATCTTTCGCTTTTATAATGAATCGCGTTTGCAATGACCTCTTTACCGGTCCCAGACTCGCCAAGTATCAGAATGTTCGCATCAGACGGGGCTACGTTTTCGATTATTTCATAGATATGCTGCATCGAACGGCTGCCGCCGATAATGCCTTCGAACGAAGCCGGACTCGAAAGTTTGCCGCGAAGCTCGCGTATCTCAGCACCTTGTCGCTTGCGTTCAACCGCCTTGCCGACGAGGACAAGCAGTTCGTCGATGTCATACGGCTTTTCAACGTACCAAAAAGCTCCGGCTTTGGTGGCTTCGATGGTGTTATCGGTCGAACGGTCGCCGGTGATCATTATGATCTCGGTTTCAGGCGCCATCTCGCGGGAACGGCTTACCAAACCGATTCCGCTGATATCGGGAAGGTGAAGATCGGTGAGAATGACGTCGTAATCGTTCTCCTTTATTAACTCCAGACCGGCGTTTCCGCTTGAAGCACTCGTAACCTCAAAACCCTCGGAATTCAACTGAAATTCAAGGAGTTGCAGCGTAGTTTTATCGTCGTCTATAACAAGAGCTTTATCCGGCATATACTGACCTCTATTTATATTGTAATATTGTATCAAAATCGAACAGTTTTGTCAGAGCGTGAGTGTTTTTTGCGCAAACGGCATAGTTCAGTAGAGTATGCTGATGCTTCATGTCAACAATTTCGCTTGTATTCTCGAGAGATGTTATTCAGACTAATGAAACCTTGGTGTTATGGAATCTAGCGCCGCTCAGGATTATGCCTTAGTTAGCGAAACCGCATTCTTTGACGGGCGAACAGTGTCCGTTTTCGACAATGTTTTCGATCTCTATGGCATTCTGGATGAAAAGGGCATAGTAGTAAGCCTAACCGGAAAAATATTCCGCAAAACAACAGCAGATCCAAAGCTTCTTGTCGGGCAAAGGTTTTCGGAAACAGTATTCTGGCAGTCGTCAGAGAACACCCCAAAAATTCTTGACCGTGCGATCGCTACTACCAAGTCCGGTGAGATAACAAAACTCCTGCTTGATTTTCGGATAAGCGCGGACGAAAAGATCGCTGTCGAACTCCACATACAGCTTCTGTTTGACGAACAGTTGGAACCGCAGCTTTTTATTGCCGGACAAGAGGTCGAAAGCCGGACGACACGTGTCGAAAACTACAAGAAAGAAAGCGAACAGCTTCTATTAGCAGCGGAAAATGCGGAGATCGGTCTTTGGTCCTGGGATTTTTCCGAGAACAGGATATTTTCGACGCCTCGATGTAATGAACTTTTTGAAATCGCGGCCTATGAGGAGCTTACCTACGAAGGTTTCCTGAAAGTAATTCACCCGGACGACAAAGAGGTTGTTAGGGAGTTTTTACGTAAATCTCTAGTAGATGGCACCAAATATGAGGAAGAGTTTCGAGTAGTCTATACCAATGGCACAACGGAATGGGTAAGTGCCGAGGGGAAAACTTTTCTCGATGATGATAACAAACCTCAGCGAATGATGGGTGTTGTCCGCAAAACGACCGAACAAAAACTTGCTGCCGAAGAACTGACAAGAGTTTACGACCGTGAGAAGAATGCCCGTGCCGAGGCCGTTGAGGCAAATCGAGCAAAGGATTTTTTCCTGGCTTTTGTTTCTCACGAAATCAGATCTTCGCTAAACGCCATTATAGGCTGGTCAAAGATTCTGTTGACGAAAGACGTCGACGACAATACTCGGCGATCAGCTCTTGAAACCATCGAACGAAGCGCTCGTTCACAGACTAAACTGATCAATGACCTTGTCGATTCGGCGCGCGTAGCTTCTGGCAAATTGCGTTTGGAGTATCGCCCAACAAATCTTGCAGATACCGTTCGCGGATCTTTCGACGCACAAAAGCCCGCAGCCGACGCGGCAAATCTGAAATACGAATTTATTGCCGATCGTCCGATGATACCGGTGCTGGGCGATTCGGGCAGGCTTCATCAGGTGTTCGGCAACCTTATTTCAAACGCTCTCAAATTCACGCCCGAAGGCGGCGAGGTTTTTGTTCGCGTTCAAACCGGTGATGAAATGGTTACTGTCACAGTATCAGACAACGGCAAAGGCATCGGGCCGGAAGCCTTGCCGAATATTTTCAGGCAGTTTTCTCAGGGCGATCTCGATCACACGAATGTTAATCTCGGCCTCGGCCTCGGCCTTTCTATTGTGAAGATACTGGTAGAACGTCACGGCGGCGTTGTTTCCGTTCAAAGCGAAGGAATCGGCAAGGGTGCAGTATTTTCTGTTTCGTTACCGCTTCATACTGGTTCAGGCGGACTTCCTGCGGTCGAAAGAACTAAAGCGACACTGAGTTCTCGTCCGCTAGCGGGTTTGTCGATCTTTATCGTCGAAGACAATGTCGATTCCCGCGAAGTGCTGCAGATGTTCCTAGAAAAAAGCGGCGCGTCGGTTATGAGCGCCGAAACGGCAAAAACCGCATTTCGAATTTTGACTGAAAACCGGGACAATCTTCCCGATCTGATAATTTCGGATCTTGCAATGCCTGACGAAGACGGCTACTCGCTTATCGCCCGAATACGAAGATTGCCGGTTGAAGAAGGCGGAATCATTCCGGCAATTGCCCTGAGCGCGTTCGCAAACGACGAAAGCCGACATCGGGCATTCGACGCCGGCTTTCAAAGATATGCCACCAAGCCATTCGATCACGGCCCGCTGGTAAATGAGATTCTGGACCTGGTCGGGACGAAAGGCTAGGCAGCTAACACACGGATCTCCGATACCTATTCTCGTCAGTTCAATGCGCTCGCCCGGTCGATCAGTTCGAGGAATTCACCACGATAGCTTTGAAGATCGTTTCCGACTGAATTCTGAGCCAGCGATCGTGCGTTACCGAAACTCGCACTCCCTTTGTATCGTGAATCACGGAGAAGCAATCCTAATTGAGCCACCGCCGAAGCAAATCGGAGATTTTCGGAAGCTTTCTCATATGAACGGTTTGAGTTCAAAACCCCTATCGTCAGCAATTTGCTCTGAGTTCCTTCCGGCTCCTTGTATCGTAACTTGACCGTCATAAGTTCGCTGGCAAACTGTGTTCCGGTCGGCTCAAACTTGGAATATTTCAACTCGATTCCGTCGTTGTCGATCTTTTGTCCAGCGGGAACGACTTCATACAAAGCCGTCACGGAATGCCCTGCTCCAATCTCACCTGCATCTATTTTATCATCTTCGAAATCACGGTTTGCAAGCAGGCGATTTTCATATCCGATCAGACGGTAGCCCGCAACCTGAGCCGGATTGAATTCGACCTGGATCTTTACATCTTTTGCGATCGTATAGAGCGTTCCTGCAATCTGTTGCCCCAGTGCCTTACGGGCTTCGTCACGCGAATCGATATATGCGTAGTTTCCGTTGCCTTTGCCCGCTAGTTTTTCCATCATCGAATCATTCAAATTTCCAGTTCCGAAACCAAGGACAGAGAGAAGTATTCCGCTCTTTCGTTTTTGTTCGATGAGACTTACAAGTTCGCCGTCGCCGGTAAGCCCGACGTTAAAATCTCCGTCAGTCGCAAGGATGACGCGATTGTTGCCGCCCTGAATATAATTGTTCGCCGCGACGGTGTAAGCGAGTTGAATTCCCTGCCCGCCGTTTGTCGAACCGCCAGCTTCAAGTTTGTCTAAAGCCGCAAGAATTTCACCTTTGCTGCTCACTGCCGTTGATGGCAGTACCAAGCCGCTCGAACCCGCATAAACGGCTATTGCCACGCGGTCATTCGGCTTGAGTTGATTTACCATCATCCTCAGCCCATCTTTTAGGAGCGGAAGCTTATCCGGCGAGTTCATCGAACCCGAAACATCAAGCAGAAACACAAGGTTTGAAGGAGGTGTGTTGTCCAAGGCGATCTTCTTTCCCTGCAAGCCGATCTGCACGATCTTGTGTTTCGTGTTCCATGGACAAACCGCCGTTTCCGTGCTGACCGAGAAAGGAACATCGCCTATCGGTTGAGGATAATCGTATTCGAAGTAGTTTATTAGTTCTTCGATACGGACTGCATCTTTTGGCGGAAGCTGGCCATCTTTCAAATAGCGGCGAACATTCGAATAAGAGGCCGTATCCACGTCTATCGAAAAGGTCGAGAGCGGCGCACGGGAGCTTTCGAGAAAAGGATTCTCGTTGATCTCAGCGTAGCGGTCGCCTTTTGCAACATCGTCGTCGAAGCCTTTTTCATAATGAGTTGCTATCCGATCCTTTGCAGTGGAATTTGTCGCAACGGGCATCGTTTCGTATTCAGGTTGGGAAGAACTCGTGTTGTTTGTTTGCGCCCTTTCGCCTTGTCTTGACGCATCCCCGCACGCTGAAAAAATCAGACTGGAAAAGACAAACAGACCTAAAACCCAACGGGAAGAGAAGATTTTTTTGTGTTTCATAAGTACGCTCCAAAAAAGAAAATGTAAATTTGAAATTCCTGGCTCGCTCCTGCCTATGCGGACAAGAACGAGTTCGGTTTCCAAACTTGCAAGAAAATTATTCGACGCGGGATTTATCTGTTTAATTTAGATCTTTCGCCATGAACAAAAACGACAGAAGTCATTTCCGCCTGCGCGGTTCGTTCATGAGGGAGAGAAACAAATTTGCCATCGGACGAAAATTCGACAAATGTATAAAAATTGTCTTGCCGGTTTATCACCTTCTCGTGAACCGAGCTGATTTCGATCGACACCTCGGCTTCGGAGCCGGATTTAAAGGGACGAACTAACCGGGTCGCTTTTGACGTAGATGTTAATTGGTTCGCGGCTGACAAAATCCAGAAGGCCATAAAGACTTTTTCAGGCGGACTGCTGTTTCC
>JBQTJB010000225.1:0-6405 GCA_052387555.1 Blastocatellia bacterium
GTTATAGATAACGTCATACAACGAAGGGACGTAGAATCCGCGCCCGATGCGTGCAAGTGAGAGAAGAATTTCTTCTTTCGTTTCGTTTTCGAGTATTCCATCGACGAGTTGATGCGCGAGAATCTCGCCTTCGCCGACGGCGATAATGTCTGTGAAATCTGCTATGGGTTCAGGGTTGAGAAACGAGGCCGCACCGCCCATGACCACCAGCGGATGAAAGTGATTTCTTTCTTCTGCCCAAACGGGTATGCCCGAAAGCTGAAGCATCCGGGCCATGTTGAGATAGTCGGTTTCGAACGAGATCGAGAACGCGACTACATCAAAATCGCGAACCGGTGTTTGAGTCTCCAGCGAAAGCAGCGGCGTGCGGGATTTTTCGTACTCTTTTAATTCATCAGGGTCGGGCAGAAATACGCGTTCGCAGGAGACTTCGGGGATGTTGTTGAACAGTTCATACATCGTATGCAGCCCGAGATTCGCCATGCCGATGCTATGCGTGTTCGGGTAACACAATGCGATGCGAAGAGCGGCACCGTGGTTTACGATGTAGCCTTCTTCGGCGGCGAGTTTCCTGCGATAGCTGTCTGTGATGCGTCGGTTCATAAATGCAAACATTTAGACTAACAGGTGCGTGGGGCTATCAACAATCAAAATTCCGAAAGAAAAAGGCGGGGTGGACCGCCTCAAAAAGAGAATTCACAAAACACTCAGTTCTTTTTCTTTTCCTCTTTCGGTTTTGGCGTCGATATGAATGGGCGATGCTGGACGACAAACTGCTTTTCGTCGGTCGTACCGTCGCCGTCCACGTCGACTTTTACATCAAGCTTGTACTTCTTTCCGGGTTCGTATTTTTGCTCGATGTCGTAGGCAAGGCTGTACTGGCTCCGTAAAAGTCCGTTTATAGACTGAAGATACGAGGGAATCTCACTCTCGAACGTCATTTCAAAATGCATTCCGCCCGATTCCTTTGCAAATGTATTCATGACATTCTTTGCCTGGAGGAATGTGAGTCGTCCAGGCGTTCCAGAAATCGAATCGGTTGCCCCGAGAAGATGTTCGTATTTCTTGTAGAAAAGATTGCCGGTACTGATTATGTAAATAGGGATGCCAGCTTGCTGAATAACCTTGCGCGCCTCATCGAAATTGGTCTTGCTAAACGTGTCAATACCGGAGGCAACGAGAATGATCGCCCGGCGCTTTGATTTAACCGAAACCATTCCGCCGTAATCCGCTGTCCGCTGCTTTGAATCTTCGAGAACGACCGAATCGCCTTTTCCACCGATCAGAGAGAAGATAATCGAATCGTAAAGGTTATTCTCGCGAAATGCCGGCTGGTTGCGTAACAAAAGATCGATCGTTTGGCGTATCCGGTTCGGGTCGTTTGTAAAATCGGTGATCGGCGTCGGGCGCATATCGAATGCGATGACTGAGGCATAATCGTTGGGCGGTTTAATAAATCTTGTAAGGAACTGAGCAACCGGACGAATGGTTTCGTAGACGCCGGGTTCGAACCTGCCGCCGGCCGCCGAACCGAACAGCTCGCTCCATTTGCTGTATTCGAGCACGAGCGTGACCGTAATCGGCGATTCCGGCGTAGTAAAACTGGATATGTCCTTTTTGACGCCGTTTTCGTAGATCGTAAAGTTCTCTTTCTTAAGGCCGGTGATTATTTGACCGGACTTTTTGTTAAAGACGACCGCATCGACATTAACCACGTTTGTTTCAAGCGTGACTACGCCTTCCTCGACAATCGCATTCTTTTCTTCCTCGAGCCGTTTCTTTTCCTCGGCTTCCTTTTTCAGTTCTTCTTCGGTTTTGGGCGTGGGCCGAGTGTTTTTCTTTTCGTTGCCTTTTTGGTCGGGTCTCTGCGGACGCGATTGTGCAAGAATAACGCCAGATAAACCGAATACCGCAACCAATAAAGCCGACAGCACGAAAGTTACTCGCGGAAAACCTGATTTCATATATTTGTTATCTCAAAATAAAGAATAATACCTTTGATAGTAATTCTGTGCTTTTGGTTGGACTTAATCAAGAAAAAATCGGCTTTTTTCATAGGTTAGGCTGCTGTCAGGTTTGAAAACTCTTCCAACACATCGAAAACCTGCAGGGCATATTTCACATTGCCGAACGGAGCCGAAACCTGTACGCCGGCGATCACATCACGCACCTCGAGCAGCGATTCGCGTGCTATCTTTATGCCTTCCTCGCGTGCATCTTCTTTGCTTTTGTCCGAGGCGATTCGCATCCGTTCGAGAATTTCCGGCGTTACGTTCACGCCCGGTACTTCGTTATGCAAAAATTCGGCGTTGCGGAAACTGACAAGCGGCCATATTCCGGCGATGATGGGAATCTTTACGTGCGTGATATTGTCAAGGAATGAACGAAGCTGTTCGGTGTCGAATACCGGCTGCGTTATGGCGTATTCAGCACCGGCTTCGACCTTCCATTCGAAACGGCGAATTTCTTCTTCCATATTAATCGCACCGGGGTTGACGCCGACGCCTATCGAAAAAGCCGTTGGTTTTCCGATAGGGTTGTTGCCTATATCGAGGCCGTGATTGAGTTTGTTGACCATGTTGGTCAGGCCTATGGCGTCGATATCGAAAACGGCGGTTGCGTCCGGATACGGCCCCATTTTCGGCGGATCGCCGGTTATCAGCAGCAGGTTATGCAAGCCCAGGGCAGCGGCGCCGAGAAGGTCGGACATCATTCCGAGAAGATTCCTGTCGCGGCAGCAGTAATGAAGCACAGCTTCAATGCCTATTTCTCGTTCGACCAAAACCGCCGTCGCCTGAGCAGACATTCGCGTTTGAGCGCGCGGGCCGTCGGGAATATTTACGCCGTCAACACCGGCGTCCTTCAGCAATCGGATAGAGTCGAGCGTTTTCTGCGCGTCACAGCCTTTTGGCGGGAGAACCTCGATCGATGTTACGAACTCGCCGCGAGCGATCTTTGCCGACCAGCGGCTGCGTTCTTCGGCCGGAACAACCTGGACATCGGCCGGCGTCAACTCAGAGACGTTTGCACTTTGTTTTCTTGCTTCGCTGATCGCCTGTCGAGGGCTTACGGAGCGGATCGCCTCGGCAATGAGCTTTATGTGCGTCGGGGTCGTTCCACAGCATCCGCCAACGAACTTGGCACCCGCTTGGACGAAACGCCTTGAAAACTCAGCCATGTATTCGGGCGAACCCATATAAAACTGGCGTCCCTGCACGTCTCGCGGCAAACCGGCATTGGGCTGCGCCGAGAGTTTTTTCGAGGTAAGCGGGCGCATCTTTTCGAGCGCGTTCAAAACATGGTTCGGCCCCATTCCGCAGTTAAGCCCGATGACATCTACTTCGAGTTCATCGAGTTTTGTTGTGAAAGCTTCCGGCGTGGTTCCAAAAACAGTCTTCCCGTCCATCTGTATCGTCATCTGCGCAATGATCGGCAAATCGCTAACTTCGCGAACTGCGCGGATAGCCTGTTCGATAACAGATAATTCCGAAAATGTTTCAAGAATAAAGAGATCGACGTCGCCTTCCAAAAGTCCTTCGGCTTGTTCCTTGAACAGGTCTTTTGCCTCATCAAATGAAGTTTGCCCGAACGGCTCTATTCGGATCCCGAGCGGCCCAATCGCTCCGGCGACGTACGTTTTTTCTCCGGCGGCTTCGCGGGCGATACGTGCGGCAGCCATGTTTATCTCGCGTATCTTGGTTTCCAGTCCATACGGCTGCAACTTGTGCCGCGTCGCTCCGAACGAATTAGTTTCGATTATATCGGCACCGGCCTTGACGTATTCCTCGTGGACCTCGCGGACAAGATCGGGAGCGGTCAGGTTCAGCTCGTCATAGCTGCGATTGATGTAGATACCCTTATCGTAGAGACGCGTGCCGACTGCGCCGTCGAAGACGTAAATGCCGTCAGAATCCAATAACTCTCGAAAGTTTTTCATGTAAATAGGGACGATCTTTGATCTTTGACCTTCGATTTTTGACGAATCATCTTGTACGGCCAAATATCAAAGCTCCAAGATCAAAAATCAAAGATTGTTAATCAAACAAAAAGCCTCGCCAAACAGCGAGACTCATCAAAATTCGTTTTTTGATTGGCTGTTTAGCGGTTTATTTAACGTGGTCGCAAGTCGCAAATAACTCACCACAATCTGTGGCTTGATAATGGTACTTTACAGTGAGTCTGTCAAGGCCCTACGGTTCGCCAAAATCGCTACTTAGTTTTTTCTTTTTCCTTCGCCGCTTCCGAATCCAGCTTTCCAAAGAACGCATAATCGGCACGCGGTCCCTCGATCTCCAACCGCCAATGCGTAAAGTCCGATGCATTGTCGCATCCGTTTCCGCGTCCCTGAAACACAAGAAAAAAGGTCGTTCCACGGAAGAAGCCGGGCCGGGTAAACCCGCTTGCCGCCGATACACTGCCCTTAAATCGAAGCTCTTTGTAAAGCAGCGGCCCGTTCGGACGATTCTCCTCATCGTGTATGTCAACCTTGAAAGCCAACATTTGGGCAGGCATCGGAAGCACGAGCGTACCGGCTGTCCCTTTGGGCGTTTTTAGATTGAACTGCCACAATTTGTTGGTGAACGAAGCGGCAAGATCGAAATGGCTTAGAGCTGTCCAGTCGTCCGCTTCATACTCTTTTCGAATTGGGTCGAGTCCGCGTATCGATTCGAAACCGGCTTCCGTCATATAGAGATCCGCCGGTTTGTCGAATCCAATGTCGCGGATGACACTCAAGTAATAGGCGTCGGACTTGCCGGTCCAAATATTATACGTGCCCGGTTCGGCACAGCACGCACAGGCAAACGCGGGCATCTGAACAAAAAGCACCAGAATAAACGCAAAGAACATAAAAACGATGGTTCGACATTTCATAGTATTTTGCTGCCTGAAAATGATTCCAAACGCTGTTAATTATCCGATATTATCGCTGGCATTTCTTACAGAAAAATGTTGAACGGCTGCCTTGCTTGAGCCGGACGATCGGCCTCTTGCAGTTAGGGCACGGTTCATTTTCCCGGCCGTAAACGCGCCATTTGCCGTCGGTATCCTCGCCATACACGCTGCCGCCGATGTCTTCGCGATTGATCGGTCCAGTAGAAAACGAGTCAAGGGCCTCGGCTAAAACCTCACGAATGTTCTGATGAAGTAACTTCGTTTTAGGAGCTGAAACTCTGAAAGCCGGCTTTCTCGGGTCAACACCGGCAAGGAACATCGCCTCGGCTGCATATATGTTCCCAAGCCCACAAACCTTTGTTTGATCCAGAAGAAATTCTTTAAGAGTTCGCTTAGACGACTTTAACGCATTCCGAAGGTAGTTTATCGAAAATTCTTCCGAAAAGGGCTCCGGAGCAAGCTTCAAAAGCTCTTTCGCATCATAAAGTTTTGCAGTTTCGACGACTTTCATAAGTCCGAAGTGTCTTTGATCCTGAAATACCAACCGTTCACCATCCTCAAAATAGAAGACTGCGTGCGTAAATTTCGGGTCAATGACATCGGCACCGAGAAGCATAAAGCGTCCTGTCATTCGAAGGTGGGTGATAAGTGTCAGGCCATTTTCGAGATCAAATAGAATGTGTTTACCTCGACGATGAACGAAATTGACAGAACTTTCCTTAAGTTTTCCGGCGAATTTACGTGACGTAATATCCGGAGCCAAACGTGAGCGTAGAAGTTGGGCAGACGCAATCTTACGGCCCGAAATGAGTTTTTCAAGCGATCGGGCAACTATCTCAACTTCAGGAAGCTCCGGCATTGTGTAAATCTAAACTTTTGAATAGTCCGGCAGCGAGGCCTTATCGCCGAGTACCGTACCGGGGCCGACCGAAACGTTTCGCCCAACGTGACAGCTACGGCCTATAACTGCCTCGCTGATCTCCGTGAAACCTGATATTCGGGAATGCGGCCAAACGACGGAGTTTTCGATCACAGTTTTCTCTTCGACATGGACGCCCGCGCCGAGAACGGAATTTATTATTCTCGCGTTCGGCTTGATAACGCAACCTTCGCCAATTACTGAGGTTTTGTCGATTGATGCCGCAGTGGCTATATCGGCTCGGTTCGACCGATCGATCTCAAAGCCATTGATTCGGCCAATGAGAAAATCGTGATGTGCCGCCAGGTAGCTTTGCGGGGTTCCAATATCACGCCAGTATTCATCCTTTAAAACATATGCAAAGAAAGGCTTACGCTGATTGAGTATAGACGGAAAAACATTGTATTCGAACGAACAGTTCTCACCTTCCGGAATGAGATCAAGAATGCTTGGCTCGAGCACGTAAATACCAGCGTTTATTGTGTTTACATTTAGCTTCTGAAGATCTTCAGGCTTTGGTTTTTCGATAAAGCGTAAAACTTCATCATTTCTGCCTGTTTCAACCAACCCGTATCGAGTCGGGTCGTCGACCT
>JBQTJB010000226.1:0-22289 GCA_052387555.1 Blastocatellia bacterium
GTCAACGGTAAAGCGGATTCCGGTTTTCCACTGGTTCGTTATCGGCAGTTTTACTTTTTGGTCGATGTGTCGTTTCAGAAAGCGGGCACCGTACGCTGGGCTAAAGCCTTTTTCGGTCAAGAGGTCGATCGCCGAGTCGGTTACATCGACCAATTTACCCTGCCGCTCCATTTGCCGCTGCATTTTCGTTAGATATATCCTGGCGATCTCTCGAACCTCGTCCATCGTAAGCGGGGAAAAGATAATTATTTCGTCGATACGATTACGGAACTCCGGCGTAAAACGAGTTTCGGCTGCTTTCATAACATCGCCTTTAATTTGGATCACATCCCCAAGCGTTTTCTGACCGAAACCGAGCGGTTTTTCGTAGCGCTTGAAATTTTCCGAGCCCAGATTAGACGTCATTATGACGATCGCGTCCGAAAGGTAAACCTTCTTGCCGCGGCCGTCCGTAATCCAACCTTCGTCGAAAGCTTGCAAGAAAAGATTCATCAAATACGGCGAAGCTTTTTCAACCTCGTCGAGCAGGAGAACGGTGTATGGGTTATCGCGAAGCTGTTCGGTCAAAATGCCACCGCGTTCCGATCCGACAATGCCGCGCGGCATTCCGATCAGCTTTTCGATGCCTATCGTTCCGTCGCCGTATTCGCTCATGTCGATGCGGATCATCTTGCCTTCGTCACCGAACATAAACTCGGCAACGGCCTTGGCAAGCTCGGTTTTCCCGACGCCGGTGGGCCCAAGGAAAAGCAGTACGCCGTCCGGCGCGTAATGATTATCCTTCAACGGGCCTTTGTTTAGCCGCAACCGTTCGGCGACGGCACGAACTGCCTCCTTTTGGCCGATCACGCGATTTGCCAGATCTGTTTCCATTGCGGAAAACCGGTCGGATGTGTCGCGGTAGATCATATCCTTCGGAATTCGCGATTCCTGGGAAATGACGTCGATGATATGTTCGGGTCTGACGATCATCTCCATCGGTTCGTTGATCTCGACCTTTACAGAGGCGGTGTCGAGCCAGCCGATGGCCTTGTCAGGAAGATGAAGGTTACGGATATACTTCGGCGACATTTCGAGCGCAGTGTTGATGGCTTCGTCCGAGATAGTTACCGAATAATTTTTTTCAAGACGCGGCCTAAGGCCCAGCAAAATCTCTTTTGTTTCGTCGATGCTCGGTTCCTCGACCTTTACCAGACGGAACCGTCGCGAAAGAGCCTCGTCCTCGCCGATATATTCTTTATACTCGGTTATCGTCGTCGCTCCGATTATCCGCAGCTCGCCGCGTGCCAGGGACGATTTGAACATATTCGCGGCGTCCGACGTGGTGCCCATTGCTGCTCCCGCACCGATAATTGTATGGGCCTCGTCGATAAAAAGAATAATGTTGTCCTTTTCTTTTACTTCGTCGATTATTCCCTTTATGCGTTCTTCGAACATTCCGCGGAGCATTGTACCGGCGACAAGGCCGCCCATCTGTAACTGTACGATGTGCGCATCGCGCAGCCTTGACGGAACCTTTTCGGGTTCGAGCTCGATCAATCTAGCCAATCCTTCGACAACGGCGGTTTTTCCTACGCCTGGCTCACCGACAAGCATCGGCGAATTAGAACGCTCGCGGTGCGAGAGGATCTCGATCATCTGAAGGATCTCTTTCCCGCGGCCGATTGTCGGCGGAATCTTATCCTGCCGGGCTAATTTATTCATCGAAACGCCAAAGTGGCGCAAGAAGCTTGGCAACTCGTATTTTTGACGGACGCGTTCCTCTTCTTTTTCCCGCTTGCGGATTCGAGTCCGTGCAGTTTGGGCAACTTCATCGGACGGCACGCCCAAATTTTGCAGCACGTCATTCAGAACGCTGCGTTCGTCATTAGAAAGAACGTAGAAAATATCACTGCCGTCGATCACGCGTCTCCCTTGCGAACGGGCACGATCCATTGCGCGTTTGAACAATTCAGTCGTTTCTGGTGCAATGCGAAATCCCTTTCCTGTATGCTGGCGGCCCATTTCCATCCGCTTTTCGATCAGCAATTTGACCGAACGCGGATCGACGGCCAAATCCCTCATCGTTGATGTAAAAAGATCGTCTTCTTCGCTGGCTACGGCATGCAGGATATGCTCGATAGCGACATAATTCTGGTCGCGCTTCTTCGATTCACCCAATGCGGTTTCCAAAACACGCCGACCGCTTTCGCTGAATTTATCCTTGTATGCGTCTATATCTGCCATAAAACTATATTAATGCCGGAAAGTTGGATGCGGAGCCGGGCAACCATGTTACCCAAGTTCTATCATAACATTTCAAAAAGATGCAGGAAAAGAACTTTTAATGTTTAGTCATTAACCTTCAATATTCTTCCTGAAATACCAAGCTCCAAGTATCCCATATCCTATAATCACAGATGTTGCTGGTTCAATTCCATCCAGATAACTAACCTGTCAGCCAATTTCACCCGCTGATTGAGATCGCCCTTTGCCGACCTGAACACGTGCGGGACGAAGAAGGCGATTGCCTAATTTATATCCGCGCGAGTATTCCGCAGTAATTTTGCCGTCCTGCTCGGCGTCGACTTCGGCCATGTCGATTGCTTCGTGCAGTTCGGGATTGAAATCAGTGCCGATCGACGGAACTGGCTCGACACCTACGCTCATCAACGCCTGCTCGAACGAACGAGCCGTTCCTATCACGCCGTCACGAAGATGATCTAAAGAAGCGTCGGTTTCGCTAGATGCAATCGCCAGATTAAGATTGTCAAGAACGGGAAGCAGCGTTCCGAGAAACTCGAACTGGCTTTGTTTCGAACGATCTTCAAGCGTTTTCATCAGACGCGTCCGCATATCGGCCGTCTCTTTTTCCAAATCCGCTTTTGCTTCTTCAAATTTTGCCTGAACTCCTACCAGCTTGGATTCGGCGGCCTCGCGCCTTTCGGTTTCATTCTTGAGAAGAGTTTCAAGTTCCGTTTCCCGTTGCGATTTGACATGTTCCTTCGCGGTCTCGGAATCTCCGGCAATTCTTTCGCCATGCTCATTGAAACGCCTCCTGTCCTTCACGGGCATGCTTTGATTTTCTTCCAACAAGTTTTCGTCTATCGGTTCGTTCTGATTCATCGCTTTCTTTCTAAACATCTATTGTAAATAGTAAATCGTAAACCACGAATGTTAAAGCTATCGCGGTTTACGATACAGTACGCCTTGTAACCGCTAATTGCTTACGGCTTTGTGTCCATCCTCAACGGGAAGAAATTTCATCGCGCCGTTTTCGGCTGATATTCTTACATTCTGTCCGGTTGCGACCTCTCCATTTAAAAGCTTTACTGCGAGCGGGTTCTGGATCAAAGATTGGATCGCGCGTTTCAACGGACGGGCACCGTAAACCGGATCGTAGCCTTCTTCCACCAGCAGATCGCGAGCGGATTGGTCAAGCTCGATACTGATGCCACGTTCTGCAAGCATAGCCCGCAGCTTTTCAAGCTGGACGTCGATGATCTTGGCAATCTGTTCCTTGCTTAGCTGCTTGAACACCACAATGTCGTCGATGCGGTTCAGAAACTCCGGCTTGAAATAATCGCGGAGAACCTGTAACACATCGGTTCGGATCTCCCTATCGACGAGCGGGTTTTCGGTTGCGGCCTGTATCTCACGCGAGCCGAGATTCGACGTCATTATCAAAACCGTGTTCTTAAAATCGACCACGCGGCCCTTTGAATCGGTCAAACGTCCGTCATCCAGTATTTGCAAAAGCACGTTGAACACGTCCTGATGCGCTTTTTCGATCTCGTCGAAAAGCACGACCGAATAGGGCCTTCGGCGAACAGCTTCCGTCAACTGTCCGCCTTCTTCGTAACCGACGTATCCGGGAGGAGCTCCTATCATGCGGGCGACGGCGTGTTTTTCCATGTACTCGGACATATCGAGCCGAACCATCGAGCGCTCGTCGTCAAATAGAAATTCTGCCAATGCTCTGGCTGTTTCGGTTTTGCCGACGCCGGTCGGTCCGAGAAAAATGAACGAACCCACCGGGCGATTCGGATCCTGCAATCCGGCACGAGCGCGACGAACAGCATTGGCAACGGCTTCAAGTGCTTCGTCCTGCCCGATTACCCTGCTGCGCAGCTTTTCTTCCATCTGCACCAGCTTTTGCATCTCGCCTTCGAGCATTTTCGAAACCGGCACGCCGGTCCATTTTGCAACAACTTCGGCAACGTCTTCCTCATCTACCTCTTCCTTCAGAAAAACTCCATCGGTCTGTAACTCTTCGAGCCGTTTCTGCTCGGATTCGAGCATTTTTTCGATTTCGGGTATGCGGCCATACTGTAATTCCGCAGCCTTGTTCAGATCGCCTGCCTGACGCGCCTGTTCGAGCTCGAGCTTTGCCTGCTCCAACTGCTCTTTGGCGGCACGCATCTTTTCGATCTCGTCCTTTTCGGATTGCCATTTCGCTTTCATTGCGGAAGATTTTTCATTCAGATCGGCGATCCGACGTTCGATGTCATCGAGCCGCGTTTTCGATTTATCGTCGGTTTCGCGTGAAAGTGCCTGCCGTTCGATCTCAAGCTGAAGTATCTCGCGTTCGAGGACGTCGATCTCCTGCGGAAGAGAATCTATCTCGATACGGATGCGTGACGCGGCTTCGTCAATCAGATCGATGGCCTTGTCCGGCAAAAATCTATCTGTAATGTAACGATTCGAGAGCGTCGCGGCTGCGACTATGGCTGCGTCCTTGATGCGAACACCGTGATGAACCTCGTATCGCTCCTTTAATCCGCGAAGGATCGCAATAGTGTCTTCAACCGTCGGTTCGCCGATATAAACCTGCTGGAAACGGCGTTCCAGGGCTTTATCCTTTTCAATGTATTTTTGATATTCGTTGAGCGTTGTCGCTCCGACCGCACGGAGAGTTCCACGAGCAAGTGCCGGTTTGAGCATGTTCGAGGCATCGATAGCACCCTCGGACGCTCCTGCACCGACCAACGTATGGAGTTCATCGATAAAAAGAATTATCTGGCCTTCGGCTTTTTCGATCTCCTTAAGCACGGCCTTTAGGCGATCCTCGAATTCGCCGCGATACTTTGCACCGGCAAGCATTGCGCCAAGATCAAGCGAGACGAGTTTTTTATTCTTTAATGTTTCAGGGACGTCGCCGGAAACTATCCGTTGAGCCAAACCCTCGACGATCGCAGTTTTACCGACGCCGGGCTCTCCGATCAAAACCGGATTGTTTTTTGTTCTTCTTGAAAGAATCTGGATCGCTCGTCGGATCTCATCGTCGCGGCCTATTACCGGATCGAGTTTTCCCTTGCGCGCCCGTTCGGTAAGATCCTGCGCGTATTTTTCGAGAGCCTGAAAATTTTCCTCGGCATTCTGATCTGTAATGCGCGAACCTCCGCGCATATCGGTAATTACCTTTTCTAGATCTTCACGCGTAACGCCGTTGGAACGCAGTATGCGGCCCGCGTCACCATCCTTTTCCGAAGCGATCGCAAGCAGAAGATGTTCAGTCGAGATATACTCGTCCTCCATCTTTTCCGCTTCTTTCTGAACGTCCTGAAAGATAGTGTTGGTTCGCGAGCTGAAATACTGCTGGCCGCCGGAAACCTTCGGGAATTTCTCTATCGAGGCTTGCAACTCGGATTGTGTAGGCTGTACGTTGGCGCCGATCTTGCCCAGAATTGGGCGGACAACACCCTCTTTCTGTTCGAGCATTGCCACCAGAATATGCTCCGGTTCGACCTGCTGATTTTGTCCTTTTTCAGCTACCGAAATAGCTTTCTGCACGGCCTCCTGGCCACGGATCGTAAATCTGTCAAATCGCATATCTATATTCTACCCCAAATAAACAAAGACGCAGAGCTAGATAAAGTGGCTCTGCGTCTTTCGATGAAAGATCAACTAGGCATTTGCCTCGACTGATTTAGCATTCGAACTAACACCAGTTAATTCGATCTTTCGGGCTTTTGTCTCCTCCCGCTTAGGCAAGGAGACGCGAAGCACTCCATTTTCAAAATCTGCACCGGCTCCTTCAGCCGTTACTGTTTGAGGCAAAGTAAACTGCCTTGTAAATGCACCGTAGGCCCGCTCGATTCGGTGATAATTATCGCCTTCAGTGCTCTTTTCGAACTTGCGCTCGCCTTTGAGTGTAAGCACATTGTTCTCAACCGATATTTCGAAGTCTTCACGATTCATCCCGGGAAGTTCGGCTTCAACAATTAAGCGGTCTTTATCTTCATATATATCAACATTTGGACTCCATGCTCCGCGCGTAAACTCATCGCGGTTGAACGATGCAGGAGCGACACCGGCAAACAATCTCGTCATCTCATCCTGTAAGCCACGGAGTTCTCGAAATGGGTCGTATTTAACTATATTCATAACTAATTTCCCCAAAATAAGTTAAAAGTTGATGTGGTTTAATGACTAAATAATTAGTCCGATCAGATAATAAAACCTGAGTGTTATATTGTCAAGTAAAATTTATCGATTTTTTTCTTTTTTGAGCCAGATTGTGGATTTTTTTCTTTCGGCGGGTGACACTTTTGCTTTTTCTCGGCTATATTTAGAGTCGCATTTAATTCAAAAGTAATAAGATTCGACTCTAAATCACTCTTGCCGCCGGCGTTTATGAAGATTCTTCGTGAAATTCTTTGGCCTCTGGTTGCGGTTATCGCCGCCTTTATTGTCGGCGGAATAATAATTCTTTTGCTCCGAGATAATCCGATCGATGCGTACCGTTGGCTATTGTCAAGCTCCTTTGGGTCGGCTAAGGACATCGGTTGGACTCTGCATTATGCAACGCCGCTGATCTTTACCGGTTTGGCCGTGACCGTAGCTTTTCGTTGCGGGCTTCTGAATATTGGTGCTGAGGGTCAGCTTTATGTTGCCGCTTTTGCGACGGCCTGGGTCGGCATAAAGTTTGGCGGCACGATAGTAAATATTTTTGGTAAAGAAGAAAACTGGTCGTGGGCGAGCTTGCCCGCAGTTTTGCTGGTGCCTCTTTGCATTCTGGCCGCGATTGTTGCCGGCGGAATTTGGGGGGCGATACCCGGACTACTCAAAGCGAAATTCGGTTCGCATGAGGTGATCAACACGATCATGCTCAATTTTGTCGCCATCGCCCTGGTCAGCTACCTAACTCAATATCATTACAAAATACCGGGTGACGCGATTCTGCAAACTGCACCGATCGGCAAAGCGGCTCATATTCCACGGCTCAACGAATTTTTGCCTTTCATACCTGCGGACGTGCCGTTGAACATAGCTTTCCTGTTTGCGGTTGTAATGTGCGTGGCGGTTTACCTATTTCTTTGGAAAACGAAATGGGGTTATGAATTGCGGGCCGTGGGCGAGAATGCGAGCGCGGCGGAGTACGGTGGCATTTCGCCAAAAAAGCAGATCATTATCGCTATGACGCTTTCGGGAATGCTGGCCGGCATGGCAGCTATCGGTGAGGTGCTTGGCAGCCGATACAATTATTACCACGGTTTTTCGGCTGAATGGGGATTCCTCGGCATCGCGGTTGCCCTTTTGGGCCGCAATCATCCGGTTGGCGTATTTATTGCGGCTTTGTTCTTTGGCGTTCTACTTAGAGGCGAGATTTTCGTCGATGCATTTACGCAGAAAGTTTCGAAAGACCTAGGCTGGGTATTGCAGGCAATAATGATTCTCTTCGTTGCGTGTTTTCAGAAATATTCCAAACGTTGAACAGGATTATGAGCGAGATTCTTACATTTGCATTGCTTCTGTCGGCCATCACGACCGCAACGCCGCTCATATTTGCGGCTCTCGGCGGCTTGTTCTCCGAGCGGTCCGGCGTGATCAACATCGCGCTTGAAGGACTGATGCTTGCCGGAGCATTCACGGCCGCCGTTGTAACGTACCAAACAGGCAATCCGTATTTTGGTTTATTGTCGGGAATAATCGCGGGCGGCTTTGTTGCGCTAGTCTATGCGATTGCCTGTATCAAGTTCGAAGCCGATCAGGTCGTCGCGGGAATGGCGATCAACTTTCTTATGCTTGGGCTGCCAGCACTGATCAGCGGTGTAATTTACGACTCGACGGGCTCTACGCCGCAAATAGACAAGCTCGACAAACTGCCCGAGGTCGTAAACAATTTGTCATGGCTTTCGGTACTTGCTTTTGTAATGATTCCTGTCTGCTGGTACGTGATCTACAAAACTCCGTTTGGGCTGCGGCTGCGTGCGATAGGCGAAAACCCTGCGGCGGCCGATGCCGCCGGCGTAAACGTGGTCAAGCTGCGTTATCTTGCGGTCATTATCTCAGGGCTGCTTGCCGCAGTCGGCGGCGTGTTTCTGTCAATCGGACAATCTTCGCTGTTCACTCGCGGAATGACCGCCGGACGAGGTTTTATTGCACTGGCCGCGCTGATCCTGGCCAAATGGAAGCCTGTGCCGGTTCTGTTTGCATGTCTCTTTTTTGGTTTCACCGAGGCGTTGACGATTCAGATCCAGGGTGCTCCGTGGGCAAAGATCGGCGGTGAGCAGATACCTGTGCAATTCATCGAGATGATTCCGTATGTGTTGACGATAATTGTGCTTGCGGGATTTATCGGATTATCTCGCGCTCCGAAGGCTCTCGGAATTCCATACAGGAAAGAAAGTTAGTTCGCTCTATATAACATGAATTTCGAAAACGCTGTCGAAGCGGCAGAATTCATAAAATCGAAATATACTCACCCGATCAGAACGGCGATAGTTCTCGGCAGCGGTCTCGGTGCGTTTGCGGATGAACTCGAAAATTCTGTAAAGATTCCGTACGAACAGATTCCACATTTTTCACGCTCGACGGTAGAGGGTCACGCCGGGCAGCTTGTCTTAGGCGAGGTTGGCGGCACGCCGATAGCCGTTCAACAGGGACGCTTTCATTTTTACGAAGGCTACGACATGCAGCAGGTGATGTTCCCGATGCGGACATTCGGGCGGATGGGCATCGAGAACGTCATTCTTACAAATGCCGCCGGAAGTCTCGACCCGGATATGCATCCCGGCAGCCTGATGTTGATCTCGGATCATTTGAATATGATGGGCGTGAATCCGCTGCGCGGAAAAAACGACACGCGGTTTGGCCCGCGTTTTCCTGACCTGACCGAAGTGTACGATCATGGTTTGCAGGACATAGCCAACAGCGCCGCGAACGAGATTGCCAAAGAACGCTTCGAAAAAGGGCGTGATGAGGAGCATAACGACTTTTTGAATCGCGGCGTGTACTGCGCTCTTTCCGGGCCGACCTACGAGACGCCGTCGGAAATAAGAATGTATCGTTCGTTGGGAGCAAATGCCGTGGGAATGTCCACCGTGCCGGAGGCAATCGCCGCCCGGCACCAGGGAATGAAGGTCCTCGGCATTTCATGCATCACTAATTTCGGCGCGGGCATGACCAGCGAGCCAATCAATCATGAAGAAGTCATGGAAACCGGAGCGCGCATAGCGGAGGTTTTCAAAGAACTACTCAGACGAATAATTGCGAGAATAGATTAAAACAAGATGTACAGGGTAAACAGGATGTTTGTTTACATTCTCGGATAATCCTGTGTATCCTGTTCATCCAGTTAGAATTGTGTCTATGATTATCGGCATTTGCGGTGGAACGGGTTCGGGTAAGACGACGATTGCAAAGGCGATCGTCGAGTCTGTCGGCGCTGAGCGCGTAATTTTGGTTGAGCAGGATTCGTATTACAGAAATCTTGCGGATATGCCGCTTGATGAACGCCACCAGGCAAATTTCGACCATCCGGATTCTATCGACAGCGAGATGCTTTATAACCATCTCAAGAGGCTGAAAGGCGGCGATTCGATAGAGATGCCGGTCTACGATTTTAGATCGCATACGCGAAGCGACCGCACGGAGCATATCGAACCGAAACCGGTTGTATTAGTTGAAGGCATTTTGATCTTTGCCGAGCCTCGAATATCGGGCTTGCTGGATGTAAGAGTTTTTGTCGATACGCCGGACGACATTCGTTTTATCCGTCGGCTGCAACGCGACATTGCCGAACGCGGGCGCACGGTCGATTCCGTTATCGGACAGTATTACAGAACGGTGCGGCCGATGCATCTCGAATTCGTCGAGCCGTCGAAACGGTACGCGGATATTATCGTGCCGGAAGGCGGCCAGCAAAATATAACCATCGAATTTCTTTGCAGCCTCGTCCGTGAGAAAATTAACGCACAGGAATTAGTAAGTAAATGAACATAAGCGACAAGGAATTGATAGACGCGGCAACGATAGTGCGTGAAAACTCTTACGCTCCGTTTTCTAATTTTCGCGTCGGGTCGGCAATCGAAACTGAAGACGGCGAGATAATCGCCGGATGCAATGTGGAATCGGCCAGTTACGGCTTGACCGTCTGCGCCGAGCGCGTAGCGATATGGAAAGCGATCTCTCAAGGAAAGCGAAAGATCAAACACATCGCCGTCGTTGCCGACACCGAAGAACTGACGCCTCCATGCGGCGTCTGCCGACAGATCATATGGGAATTCGGCGGTGACATCCCCGTGATACTGGCGAATCTAAAAGGCAAATACGAAACCGTGCAGATGAAAGACCTCCTGCCCCGGGCGTTTGATACTAAGTTTTTGAAATAAAATGGCAGTTCCAGATTTTCAAACTTTGATGCTTCCTTTTCTTGAAATATCCAGTGACAGGGCAGAACATACCTACTCGGAATTAGTTGAGCGTTTATCTAGCCAATTCGGATTAAGCGACGACGAAAAAAATGAGCTTGTTCCAAGTGGCCGACAAACAAAACTGCTGAATCGAATCTATTGGATTTTCACCCACTTCAAGCATGCAAAACTCGTGGAATCCGTGAGACGCGGAGCCTTTATAATTACCGACAGAGGATCGGATTTAGTTAAAAGTAGACCTGGAAGAGTCGATTTAAAGCTGTTGGCGACTTACCCGGAATATAACGATTTTCGTAAAAGAAAAGGGCGCGACAACGGGAAAAAAAATGGCTCGACGATCTTAGATGATGTAGTCAAAACGCCTGACGAATTGCTACACGATTCGTATGCTGCGATTCGGCTAACGATAGCATCCGACCTGCTGGAAAAAATCAAGCAAATGTCACCAGCTTTCTTCGAAAGATTGGTAGTCGAGTTGCTGGTCCGGATGGGGTATGGAGGAAATTTAGAGGACGCGGGACAGGCGGTTGGAAAAAGCGGTGACGGCGGGATCGATGGCATCATCAAGGAGGATCGACTCGGGCTAGATGTGATTTATTTGCAGGCAAAACGGTGGGAAAATACCGTTGGAAGTCCGGAAATTCAGAAGTTCGCCGGAGCTCTGCAAGGGCGAAGAGCAAAGAAAGGTGTCTTTATTACCACTGCAGATTTTTCAAAAGGAGCTCGTGAGTTCGCCTCGCACATCGAGAATAAAATTATTTTAATCGATGGAACCGAACTTGCCGAATTAATGATCGACTATAATGTGGGCGTTTCGACGGAACGAATATACGAACTTAAAAGAATCGACTCAGACTATTTTATTGAAGAATGAGCAGAATGGATGAAATACTGGAATCGAAAGTGGATCGGACAAAATTCAGGGTGTTCGACAGTTTCGAGGAGTCAAAAAGGTCGGAAAGGGAATACTGGAGATCTTGTACACCCGAGGAGCGGCTGACAGCTTTGGAAATGTTGCGAAAGACTACTTTTGGATATGCTGAAAATGAGCGCGGACTTCGCGGATTTTTTGAGGTTGTTGACAGATCGAAACGTTGACTACCTGATAATCGGCGGCTACGCGGTAAACCATTACGGATACGTGAGAAATACGGGCGATTTCGACATTTGGGTTCGGCTGACGAATGAGAATGTTGAATCCGCGGCGGAAGCTCTTGAAGAATTCGGATATGCTCCGAAAGAAAAATCATTGCCGTTTCTTAGAGTTGCCGGAAAGATCTTACTAATGGGAATGCCTCCATTTCGACTTGAGGTTTCGAACTCAATCGATGGAGTCGAGTTTGATGACTGTTTTCCACGCCGGAAAACTGTCGAACATAAAGGAATGTCGATAAATTTTATTGGGTATGACGATCTTATCATCAACAAGAAAGCTAGTGGACGTCTGAAAGACCTTGCCGATGTCGAAGAACTTGAACAAATAAACAAATAGCTGATAAACCTTAATCTGCATTGTTCCAATTATGAATAAGCTAATAGTCATAATTTCAATAGCACTTCTAGTTTTGACACCTTTGTCCGGTTTCAGTGCTACTGCTTCGCAAGCCTCGGGGGTCGATCTTCTTATCGTCGGCGGAACGGTCGTAACAATGGACAATGACCGTCGTGTGATCGAGGACGGTGCTGTCGTGGTATCGGGGAACAAGGTCGTCGCGGTCGGTAAACGCGTGGATGTGGCGGCGAAGTATCGGGCGAAGTATCGGGCGAAGTATCGGGCGAAGCAAACGATTAATGCCGCCGGCAAGGTCGTGATACCAGGCCTGATCAATACACACACGCACGTTCCGATGTCGTTGTTTCGCGGGATTGCGGACGACATGGATCTGCAGGAGTGGCTGACGAAATTCATCTTTCCGGCCGAGGCAAAGAATGTCGATGAAGCGTTCGTTCGCGCCGGAACGCGGCTTGGTTTGGCGGAAATGATACGCGGCGGTACAACGACGTATTGCGACATGTATTATTTCGAGGACGCGATCGCCGACGAGACAAAACGGGCCGGAATGCGCGGCGTGCTCGGCGAAACGGTTCTCGATTTTCCGGCGCCGGACAACAAAACCTGGGAAGACGGCCTTGCTTACACGGAGCGGTTCATCAAGAAATGGCAGAACGATCCGCTCATTGTTCCGGCCATCGCGCCGCACGCGCCGTACACCGTTTCGGAAGATCACCTTACTCAGGCCCGCGCAATGTCCGACCGGCTCAAGGCTCCGCTCATAATCCATCTGGCCGAGGCAAACACGGAAACCGAGTTTATCCAGCAGAAACATCAAGGGAAAAGGCCGATCGAGTTCGTCGAAAGCATCGGGTTTTTGACCAGCCGCACAATTGCCGCGCATGTAATTCAAGCAAATGAGAAGGAATTAGACATATTAAAGAATAGGGGCGTCGGCGTGGCCCATAACCCGCAATCGAACATGAAACTCGCCGCCGGAACGGCTCCGGTGCCCGCAATGCTAAGGAAAGACATTCCCGTCGGGTTGGGCACGGACGGTGCCGCGTCGAATAACGATCTGAGCATGTGGGAAGAGATGGACACGGCAGCAAAGCTCCACAAGCTTATCTCCGGCGATCCAAAAACGCTCTCGGCCGAACAGGCGTTTGAAATGGCGACCATTCGCGGTGCCCGGGCGCTTCACATGGAAGATCTGATCGGCTCGATCGAGGTGGGAAAGCGGGCCGACATAGCCATTGTCGATCTGGACAGCCTGAACCAAACACCGATGTTCAACATCTATTCTCATCTCGTTTACGCAACAAAAGCGGCTGATGTGCGGACAGTTATCATTAATGGCCGCATTGTCATGCTAAACCGGCGTTTGCTCACGCTGAACGAAAATGCTATAAAAATAGACGCAAACACATACCGCAGAAAAATCATCGAAAGCTTGAAGAAATAGTTGCCGGGCTTTGAACAAAGGTTCGAAACAATTTTTTTGCGGTAAAGATTTTTTTCACGGGTCATAAAGAGTGAGCCTTCGTTTAAGTAGTTCGCTTGGCCTTTACGGAAAATTTAAGTCAACAGGAGGACTGAAAATGCCGTTAAATGTCAGAAGGTCGTACACCTCGATATTGCTGGTTTTATTCGGATTTGTCGTCATAATATCCGCACAGGCGCCGCAGGCCGCGCAAAGCCCTGCTCCGGCTAACCTAATCGCGTCCAAGCCGCCGACCGCCGGCGAGGTAATGCGCGAGAGAATCTCAAAGGCTAAGGCCTTTATCGCCGTCCGCAACTACAACGCAGCAATATACGAACTTGAGAACATTCGCCGCGAGACGAGCGATTCGTCCGTAAACGCCGTGGCTAATGTGCTCTTGATGAACAGTTATCTCGAGCAGGGCGACTACAAAAAAGCTCAGGATCTTCTCGAAAATCTCTACAAATCTTACAGGGCAAATAACGCCAACGCGACCGTTTACTATCCGGCCGTCGCCGGTCAGGTTATCAAGGGTGCCCGCAGCCAGGCCGAACGTTATCGTTCGCTTGGCCTGGCGGTCGCCGACCGCAATCTGCCGCTCGAAGCTGTAAACGACATAGAACGAATGCGCGAAATGCTGGAGATCGTCGTGACGCAGGCAAAGGAGGTCAGCTCGGACAAAGCGAAAACGCAAACCGGCGTGGCACTGCTCGAAGAAGCGACGAATTCACGCGCCCTGCTCGCTCGTGATGATTACGACGCGCGCCGATGGAAGGACGCATTGGGCGATTCGCGTGAGCAGATGGCAAATTCGCGAAGCGTGATAATCAACGCGGTGGACGGCAAGCCGGTCGAAACGGACACGCCGCAGAATACGGTTGCGGCGAATACCACCGAACCGTCTGCGCAAAAACTGCCGGCAACAGATACGAATACACGGCCCCCGGAAACGCTTATAGCCGCGAATAACCCGAAACCAGTCGTCGAACCACCGGCACCGGCCGATGAGAAGAAGACAGAGATTGTTCGCCCCGTTCGCATCGTCGGAAACCCGCCGAAGGAAACGCTCGAAGTAAAGAAAGAAACTCCGCCAACGGCATCAGAACCGAAAAAATCCAGCGGCCCGCTTGAGGTTGGTTCGCTGATCGCTTTTGCAACCAAACAGCCTCCGCCGATCTATCCGGTAACGGCCCGAAGCATCAGAGCCACAGGCGTGGTTCGCGTCGAGATCGTCGTGAACGAAACAGGCGACGTCACCGAAATTCAAAAAACGAGCGGAAACGCTTTGCTCCAATCCGCTGCGAGGGACGCGATACGCAAATGGAAATTCAAACCGTTCGTCGTCGACGGCCAGCCGGTGCGGGCTACGGGATTCGTGAATTTCAATTTTTCGCTCTAAAGATTCATTCTTCCGGGTTGCCTGATTTGGCGCACCGGCTCAGACACAGCCGCGAAACAGCCTGCCGTGAGATCGGCGGGCTGTTTCGTTTCACATGAGGGTATATCTGTTTCCATGAAACATGTGAAACAAACACGGCTTTATCGCTCAATTCTTAAAAAATATCAAAGAACCCATAGATTCGCGGCAAATGCCGGCCAGCCACAGACAGGACACTGTATCATGCATTGTACATTTTTGCAAGAGTTTTTTCTGATTATCCGGGCCACCGGGTTGCAACCAATTCGTTTGGTTTGCCGCCTAAGTACATTGGTCAAAAGCTATAAGAGTTCTTTGAAAAAACTCCTTTCCGATGATCCTATTCCTACCTACGTGCGGCTTTGGGCTTAGCATAGCCACGCCGTAAGCGGCTTGGCTATGCTAAAACGGAAGTTTTTCAAAGAACCCTATAACAGTATCGACGGGATTTTTAGGTTTAGTCCGAAATGCTTATCTAGCCGATCCCGTGTATCCTGTCTGAAATTGTTCGAATAAATAAAATCCGATGCTTTCACGAACTTTGCCGATTCTTTTTTTCGCGTCTGCGATAACGTTGTTTGCTCAGGTTGCTACGAACCCGTTCGCTGCCACTCCCGGTTCTGACATGCCGCCGATAGAACCGGGCGTTTCGCTGGATTTGGCGAAATGGCGCGCGGCGCATTACAGCGATGTACGTTACAAGCTGAACCTGACGTTGGAGAAGATGTCGCCGATGCTGCGTGGGACGATTGAAGTACGCGTTCGCGTGAGTGGGGGAGCAAAGTCAGAACCGGGAGCGGTAGCGACTGGGTACTTACCGCCGATCATCATGGACTGGCGCAAGATCAAGGGCCATGAGGACAAATCGACGATTTCTAATGTTTTAATCAACGGTCAAGCCGTGACGCAAGAGAACCACCCCGTCGGCGAAACGCCGACACCCCTCCTTCGTAAGGAGGGGAGCCCGGATGGTCCGGTCACTTTTAGTGAGTACAACGAACACCTCATCTTTCGCGACGGTGTGGTTGCGGGCGAAAACGTCATCAAGCTCGATTTCACGTCGCCGATATTGACATCGGGCTCCGCGATCACGCGGTACATCGACAAAGAGGACGGCTCGGAATACATCTACTCGCTCTTCGTCCCGTCCGACGCCAGCACGGCGTTCCCCGTCTTCGACCAACCGGATCTGAAGGCGAGGTTTGAATTGACGGTCAAGCGACCAAAAGACTGGTTGGTGATCTCAAACGCCCTAAGTGAAGATACCGAAACTGCCTTCAGCGACAACAGACCCCGAGAGTACATCTCGGCGATGGTTGAAACACGCCGGATAAGCACGTATGTATTTGCATTCGCCGCGGGCCCGTTCGAACGTTTCTGGGTGCCTGAAGATCCGAAAGTCGCCATAAATCCGCAACTCAAGGAAGCATATCAAAAATGGATCAGCAAGGATATTTCTGTATTGCTGTCGGGTGAGGACGCTGCGCAAATTGAGAGAGAAAAGAAGGAGAAGCTTTTCAGGGGATTTGCGCCGGACTCGAAGTATTTTCAACACGTCTACGTACGCAAGTCCCAAGCCGCCAAGTTCCAACCCCACGCCGCCGAGGTCTTTCGGCTGAACCGCGAGGCGATCAGGTTCTTTGAGGAGTATTTCGACTACAAGTTCCCGTTCCCGAAGTATGATCTGGTTTTGATACCGGAGTTTCCGTTTGGCGGGATGGAGCATGCGGGGGCTACGTTTTTACGCGAATCGGCGATCATTTTTCCGCAGGAGCCTACGAAGAACGACCATATCTCGCGGGCGACGTTGATCTTTCATGAGGCGGCGCATCAGTGGTTTGGCGACACTGTGACGATGAAGTGGTTCGACGACCTGTGGCTCAAGGAAGGCTTTGCGACATTCACCGCCTACAAGGCGATGGAACGCATCATGCCCGAAATGAACGCCTGGAAAGTATTCTACGAACGCGTCAAACAGGCCGCCTACCAGACCGATTCGACCAAGGGCACCACGCCGATCTATCAGGAGATCAAAAACCTCTCCGCCGCAAAATCCGCCTACGGCAACATCGTCTACAACAAAGCTCCGGCATTTCTCCGCCAAGCTGAGTTCTACCTCGGCGAAGACAAATTTCAAACCGCCGTGCGTGCGTTTTTGAAGAAGCATGAGTTCGGGAATGCGGGATGGGAAGATCTGGTGAAAGAGTTCAGCTCAGCGAGCAATAGTAATTTGACCGAATGGGCACGTACGTGGGTAAAGCAGTCGAGCCTACCAACATTTCGCCTGTGTGTTCTCGACTATTCAAGGTCGGTTAAATTAACTGGTCGGCCCGCAGAAATAATCCATCTTTTCTCGCAAACAGGATTTCCGTGTTATCCAACGAATCGGCGGAGCAATGCACCTATTTGGCCTGAAGCGCTGCAGTTCTATTATGTTTTGGCCAACGGCAAGACACGAGTAGAAAAGGTAACATTGGGAATGAATGATCGTGAGATCGAGGAAATTTGGGGATATAACTTTGGAGGCCGCGAATCGAAACGGACAAAAGAAGAGCTTGCCGCTCCGAAATTCATCCACACCAATTACGGAGACCACGGCTACGGGATTTTTCTCCTCGACGACAAGAGCCGCGAGTATGTTCTGAAGAATATACAGAACGAGAAGGACCCGTTCCTGCGGTCGATGATGTGGGGAGCCCTTTGGGACAGCGTCCGCGAGGGCGAACTCGATCCGCGGGAGTATGTGGAGCTGGTGGTGAAGGTGATGGGTTCGTCGCTTAAAGCAGAGAACCACCCCGTCGCCCCCCTAAATGCCGGGGCGACACCCCTCCTTCGTAAGGAGGGGAGCGAGGAGGGCGAGGACGAGAGCACCATCGCCTCGCTGCTCGGGCGGACGGGGACGGCGTTGAACTACTATTTGTCAGAACCGGGAGCGGTAGCGACCGGCCTCACCGCTGCTGACGGAGTGAAGAGACCCATCGCTACCGCTCAGGGTTCTGACAGGAACGACCTGCGAGCCCGCGTTGTAGACCTGCTGATCGAGCGGATGCGGACCGCGCCGAGTTTAGGGCAGAGGATCACATACTATCGAGCGTTTTTGAATGTGGCGGGATCGGAAAATTCGAGAAGTGTTCTCAAGAGGATGCTGGCAACAGGCGGAAACCTGAGCGGTAGCGAGGGTGCCCCTAACAACCCTGGTGGGCAGAAGGGCACACTCCCTACCGGTCGTGTTTCTGCCTTTGTGCCGAACATCCCGCTCAAGACTAAAGATAAGTTCGATATTGTGACGCGGCTGTTGATATTGGGCGACCGGGATGCGGTGGGGCTGCTGGCGGAACTTGAGAAAACCGAGACCAGCGACGACGCAAAGCGTTATGCATACGCGGCGCGTGCGGGGTTTGCGACGGCGGAGAACAAGGCCAAATACTGGAACGATTTCGTGAACAATAAAGAAATAAGCGAGAGCTGGATCGAGGCTGCGTTCGGGCCGTGGAACTCGATCCGGCATTCGGAGCTAACGTTGCCGTATCTCGAACGCTCCCTGAAAGAACTGCCCAATCACAAACGCAGCCGCAAGATATTCTTCGTCAATGGCTGGTTGGGCGCGTTCATCGGCGGACAGCGGAGCGAAGAGGCTTTAGCGATCGTCAATAAATTCCTGGCCGATAACCCCAATCTTGATAAAGACCTGCGATTAAAGATACTTGAGAACGCCGACCTGATCGAGAGGGCGGTTCGCATTCGCGCGAAGTACAGTCAGAACCGCCTGCGTTAGCGGGCGGCCAAAACGTCGGCAAACTGACCGCCCACTTACGCAGGCGGTTCTGACATTTCAATCTTGACTTAAAAGTAATGATTTGTGATAATCATTCTTGCAGTTGATCCTCAATCCCTTAACTGAGAGTAGCTTATGAAAATTTCGGCACAGGAAGAATATGGGCTGCGGTGCCTTGTGCAATTGGCGAATTTGAACGCCGGCGACAGCCTTACGCTGCCGCAGATCGCCGAACGCGAGGGCATCTCGACGGCGAATGCCGGCAAGCTGATGTGGCTTTTGAACAAGGCCGGATTTGTTAACTCGACACGCGGGACAAAAGGCGGTTATTTTCTGGCTCGTTCGGCGGACGAGATAAAGCTGAACGAGATCATCAAGGTGCTGGATGAGGATGTGATGGCGAAACACTGCGACAGCTATACTGGCGTGCTCGATTCGTGCGTGCATCACGGCGACTGCGGCATCAGGCCGGTCATCGTCGGGCTGCACGAGATCGTCGAAAACGCGCTGTCGCGGATAACGCTGGCACAACTTGTCGGCACGGAAAGTTCGGTCGACAGGATGTTTCACGAGATACAGGGAATTCACCGGACTATAGAGCCGCAAAGGATTTAAGAAGGAAGTTAGCCACGAATTACACGAATTACACTAATTATTTTGCTTTAATTCGTGAGATTTGTGTAATTCGTGGCTAAAAATCATATGTCGACAGCAGCAGAATTACTTACAAATCGGGAGTACAAATACGGCTTTGTTACGGACATAGAGACGGAGACGATAGCCCGCGGATTGTCCGAAGACACGGTGCGACTGATCTCGTCGAAAAAGAACGAGCCCGAATGGATGCTCGAATTTCGGCTGAAGGCTTACCGCCAATGGCTGAAGATGACCGAACCGAATTACTGGGCAAACTTCGAATATCCGCGTATCGATTTTCAGAATATCTCGTATTATTCGGCGCCGAAACAGAAAGAGAAAAAGGCGAGTTTGGACGAGCTTGATCCCGAATTGCTGCGGACTTTTGAAAAGCTTGGCATTCCGTTGAGTGAGCAGAAAATGCTCGGAAATGTTGCGGTTGATGCGGTGTTCGATTCGGTTTCGGTGGCAACCACGTTCAAGAAAAAGCTTTTGGACGCGGGCGTGATATTTTGCTCGTTTACCGAGGCGGTCGAGGAATATCCTGAGTTGATAAAAAAGTATCTCGGCTCGGTCGTTCCGGTTAATGACAACTATTACGCGGCGTTGAACTCTGCGGTTTTCTCGGACGGCTCGTTCGTCTTTATCCCTAAAGGCGTCCGCTGCCCGATGGAACTTTCGACATATTTCCGCATCAACACGCAGGAAGCGGGCCAATTTGAACGTACGCTAATTGTTGCAGAGGAAGGCGGTTATGTTGCCTACAACGAAGGCTGCACGGCGCCGCAGTTCGACACGAATCAACTGCACGCGGCGGTGGTCGAGCTTGTTGCTTTGGACGACGCAGAGATCAAGTATTCGACGGTTCAGAATTGGTACGCCGGTGACGAGAATGGCAAAGGCGGCATTTACAACTTTGTGACCAAGCGCGGTGCGTGTCGGGGCGTGAACTCGAAAATTTCGTGGACGCAGGTCGAAACGGGTTCGGCGATCACGTGGAAATACCCGTCGGTCATTCTCCAAGGCGACAATTCGATCGGCGAATTTTACAGCGTGGCTTTGACCAACAACGCACAGATCGCCGACACGGGAACGAAGATGATTCACCTCGGCAAGAACACGAAATCGACGATCATCTCAAAAGGAATTTCAGCAGGAAAATCGAACAACTCGTACCGCGGACTCGTAAAAATAATGCCGAAGGCCGAGGGCGCGCGAAATTATACGCAATGCGATTCGATGCTGATCGGCGGCAAGAGCGAGGCGAACACGTTTCCGTACATCGAGGTAATGAACAACACCGCCAAGGTCGAGCACGAAGCCACCACCTCAAAGATCAGCGAAGACCAGCTTTTCTATCTTCAGCAACGCGGCATCTCGCAGGAAGACGCCGTCTCGCTCATCATCAATGGTTTCTGCAAAGAAGTTTTCCGCGAACTGCCGATGGAATATGCCGTCGAAGCGACGAAGTTGTTGGGGTTGAAATTAGAGGGAAGTGTTGGTTAATGGTTAAGTATTTGATATTTATCGGACTTCTGAATATAGGTTGTGCATTATCGGCTCACGGTCAACTTCCCAAAACTTGCGAACAACCGAATACGTATCTTATTGACAAAGAAAAACCTTCTGTTTACCTAGAGTTCGAACAATTTGGAAAAGCGAGCGATTGGACGCAGTCGAGACTAGGCGAAAATAGCGAAAAACCAAAGATTGAAAAAGGAAAAGATATCTAGCTTCGACTCTATAACAATAGCTGTTGGGATTTGAAGATTCCCACTTTCAGCATGTATGTTTCAAAGGTTCCAGATCCAGCGAATCCTGGAAAATTCAAGATAGGCTTTGCGATGCAGGATGGAGCGGCGGCAAATGTTTTTTATAACGTGGAGGAGCAGGATCGAAAGGGCGTTCTTTGGGGCGGTGATTCATACTCAATTTCAGTCCTTCGTCCGGGAAATTCCATAGTTTTTCCGGTTTTCCACGAACACTTAGAAAAAGGCCGATCAGTTTACGTGAATTTTAACTATGGTTGGGAAACGAAACAACATTCCAACAACCTCGATCCACTCCATCGGTCTTTCTTCTGGGGCTATAGACTTGAGGAGGTGAACAGCAAATGAATTTAGCAATAGAACTCGAACAGGAAGACGATGGCCGTTGGATCGCGGAGATCGACGAGCTTGATGGAGTGCTCGTTTATGGCGACACGAAAGAAGATGCGATTCGGAATGTGAAGGCATTAGCTCTTCGTGTCATTGCGGATCGGTTGGAGAATTGAGGTATTTAACGCCGTTAGGCGTGGAATGTTTATAGGATGGGCCGAACGTTGAATTGAGTGAGTTCCGTAGGAACGCCATATTTCGGCCGGGATCGCAAGAAATATCACGCTCCTACGGAGCTTGCCATTATTGATCGACGCGGTTTCTATAAATATTTCGCTCCAATGGAGCTTAAGAACGTAGAAGAATGGCGAATACTTATTCTCAAATTTATATTCAGATCGTATTCGCGGTTAGCGGTCGAGAGAATCTGGTCGCTAAGGAATGGAAGGCGGAGCTTTACAAATACATCACTGGGATTGTCACCAATCACGGCCAGAAGCTATTAGCTATTAACGGTGTCGCCGACCATATTCATATCCTTTTGAACATCAAACCTAACATCGCTTTATCTGAATTGGTGCGAGACATAAAAGCAAATTCTAGCCGATGGATAAATGAGAAAAAACTGGTCAAAGGCAAGTTTCAGTGGCAAGAAGGATTTGGTGCGTTTTCCTACTCGGTTTCTCAACTTGACGTCGTGATCCGTTACATTCATCGGCAGGAAGAACACCATAAGGAAGTGAGTTTCAA
>JBQTJB010000227.1:0-15284 GCA_052387555.1 Blastocatellia bacterium
TTCCAGCATAATTATTCAGTTCAAAAAAGCACCCTTCATGCTTTTTCGCGACACGCCGGTCGAACGTCTGACAACGAACCGCATCGAGATCCATATCCAACCGGACGAAGGAATCACTCTCCATTTCGGCGCAAAAATTCCCGGCCCGATCGTAAAGATGGGGCCAGTTGACATGGACTTTAACTACGTCGATCATTTCGGCGAGCAGATTAGCACGGGCTACGAGCGTCTGCTTTTCGATTGCATGATCGGCGACGCGACTCTGTTTCAACGTGCCGATATGGTCGAGGCAAGCTGGGCGATAGTTTCGCCGATCCTCGACGTTTGGAACGCCATTCCGCCCCGCGATTTTCCGAATTACCCGGCGGGATCGTGGGGGCCGAAGGAGGCCGACATCCTGCTCAACGCGGACGGCCGAACATGGAAAAATGAAACCCCTCATTGACCTGTCAAATCTTGAAATAAAGATCGCTGACAATGCTGAACAATTGACCCTGCTTGCCGTGGATTTATTCGTTTCGATTGCAAAAAAGACGATTGAAGAAAAAGGGCGTTTTACGGTGGCACTTGCAGGCGGCTCTACGCCGAAAGCGCTTTACGAACGGCTCGCTTCGGTTAACTTTTCCTGGATAAATGCTTTATTTTTCTTCGGAGACGAGCGCAACATCCCGCCCGACAATGAACGAAGTAATTTTCGCTTGGCAAATGAGGCTTTTCTCAGAAAGGCTGACGTTCCGCCAAAGAATATTTTTCGTTGGAGGACCGAGTTAGGTGACACTTATTCAATCGCAACGGAATATGAATCTATCCTCAAAAAAACCGTAATTCAAGATAAAAGATCAACTGCGAGTCCTCGCTTCGATCTTATTCTTCTCGGCCTGGGAACCGACGGCCACACTGCGTCACTTTTTCCGCATACAAAGGCACTGCATGAAAACGAAAAACTTGCAGTCGCAAACTGGGTGCCGCAACTCAATGAATACAGATTCACGATGACTTTTCCGGTGATCAATAACGCAACAAATGTGATTTTTCTGGTGTCGGGAAAAGAAAAATCGGTTATGGTTAAACGAGTTATCGAGGGCAACCGTGATTGGGACGCATTTCCGGCCCAGTTGGTTTTGCCTTCTAGCGGAAAGCTCATATGGCTGCTCGACAAAGCGGCCGGATCACTTTTAGATCGAAAATAGATTTGCATTTCGACGCATGCATAAATAACATTTACGGCATTGACCTATGGAAATTGAGATAGTCGTCGGAGTTGTTATTCTGATTGCCCTGGTGATTCTCGCTACGGTTGACCTGGCGTTTTCCCAACTTTCCGATCTTAGCCTGCGGCGATTGTCCTCGGAATCGGACGACACGCTCAATACCCGCTCGACAACGTTGTTAAGAGAGATTCTGGAGAACCGCCCACGTTTTCGTTTCGCTTTATCCACCGCAATTCAAATACTGCTTATTTCATTCACGGTTCTGCTCACGCTTTTCGTTCTCAGATGGGTAAGCGACAGGTCGTGGCTTTTGTTGTTTGCGACCCTTGCGGGTTTTGCAGTTACGGCCGCGTTTCGGCAGATCATACCGCGCTTGATCGTTCGCGGAAGCCCGGAACTAAATCTGCTTTTTCTTTTGCCGATCGTCCGGCCGCTGTACGCTCTGGCAACGATTCTGACAAAGCCGTTCGAGGGTTTTTTTGTTCCGAAAGAACAGTCGAGAATCGACAGCACCATCACGCCGGATTCTTCGGACGAGCGTTCCGATGACAACGCCGAGGATTTTCAGGCCTTGATGGAGGTTGGCGAGGCGGAAGGAATTATCGAGGAAAAAGAGCGGGAATTGATCGAATCGATGTTCGAGTTTAACGAAACTCGCGCTGGCGAGATAATGACGCCGCGGACCGAGATTTGCGCATTGCCCGTAGACACTACAGTAAAGGCCGCCCGCGACGTAATGATCGAGGAAAAATATTCGCGGCTGCCCGTCTACCGTGAAAATATAGACAACATCGAAGGAATTATCTACGTTCGCGATCTTATGCAGGCTTGGGCGGATCACAAGGAAGACGAGCCGATCAATGAGCTTCTACGAGACGTTTATTTCGCGCCGGAAACGAAATCTGCGGCCGATCTGCTGAAAAGCATGCAGATTAATCATGTTCAGATCGCGATAGTTATCGACGAATACGGCGGCGTTGCGGGCATCGTAACGGTCGAAGACATAATCGAGGAAATAGTAGGCGAGATCGAGGACGAGGACACCGAGGAAGAAGAGGTCATTGAAATTATCGAAGGTGAAGACGGTTATTGGGATGTTCTCGGTTCGACAGAAATCGACAAGATCGAACGGCTTTTGGATGTAGAACTCGAGGACGACGACTATACTACCATTGCCGGCCTGGTAACTTCTGAAGCCGGTTATATTCCAAAGGTCGGGGAGAAGTTAAGGCTGCGCGGGCTGGATATCGAGATTTTGAAAGCGGACGAGAAGAAGATCGGGCTGCTGCGATTGAGAAAAGCTGCCGGTGAGGCACTAGATGCAACCGCCGCCGAAGCGAATTAATTTTTACCGAACGGCTTCCGTCTGCTATAATCCTTTTATTCAAAAAGGAGGTAACTATATGGCTATCAGGCTTGGTGATGATGCACCGAATTTCACGGCCGAAACCACCCAGGGAACCATCGATTTCCACGAGTGGCTCGGCGACAGCTGGGGTGTTCTTTTTTCACATCCGAAAGATTTCACTCCTGTTTGCACAACCGAACTCGGCTTGGCCGCACGGCTGAAACCGGAGTTCGACAAACGTAACGTAAAAATTATCGGATTGAGCGTAGACCCGCTCGAATCGCACGTCGGCTGGGAAAAAGATATCGAGGAAACTCAGGGACAAGCCGTGAATTTTCCGATGATCGCGGACAGCGACCGCAAGGTTTCCGACCTTTACGACATGATTCACCCGAATGCCAGCGACACGTTCACTGTCCGTTCGGTCTTTGTTATAAGCCCTGACAAGAAGGTAAAACTCACGCTCACCTATCCGGCGAGCACCGGACGCAACTTCGACGAACTTCTCCGCGTGATAGATTCGCTCCAATTGACGGCGAACTACAGCGTCGCGACACCTGTAAACTGGAAAGACGGCGAAGATTGCATAATCGTCCCCGCAGTTTCGAATGAAGACGCTAAGGAGAAATTCCCTGCTGGCTGGAAAGAAATTAAACCGTACCTGCGAATCACCCCGCAGCCGAATAAGGTTAAGGGCGAAGGTCAATCGGCGTAATATTAACGTGTAGTGTCAATAGCCCTTACTCACGTGCGGGCTACTGACACTAATCACCATGAAACTCCAAGCCCAAGTCGGGGATGACAAGCATCAAGTTGAGATCAAACGTGACGGCGAGAGTGTCTTTGCGCGGATCGATGACCGTGAATACGAACTCGAGGCATCCGAGCCGGAGCCGAATGTTTACCTGCTAAAGCAAAACGGCCGGGTGCACGAGATTTTTGTCAACCCAAACAAAAATACAAATGAACCGCATCGTGTATCTATCCATGGCAAGGATATAGATATTCGCAAGGATATAGATATTCGACTGATCGATCCTAAACGCCTGCGTTCATCTGGGACGGACGGCGAGCACGGCGACGGCCTTGCCGAGATCAAGACGATGATGCCGGGCAAGGTTGTTCGCCTGCTCCTGCAAGCTGGCGATCCGGTCGAAAAAGGCGATGCCGTCCTCGTTGTCGAAGCGATGAAAATGCAGAACGATCTTAAATCGCCGAAATCCGGAACCGTAAAAGAGATCCGTGTCGCAGAAGGAGCGACGGTCGCTGCCGGCGATATTCTCGCCGTTGTCGAATAAAATACTTCTACTAACTCCTTTTGTAATTTTCTTTTCGGAATAAGTAATAGCTGATAAGTAAAAAGTGAAATGTAAGAAGCAGGGATCTAAGCTATCACTTATTACTTTTCACTTATTCCAGAGTGAAAAGAATCGCGCGGCATTTTCAGACTGCGACAATTGCCGACTGCGAAGCGAAAATTCCCTGTACAGGAGCGCTCAACCCTTCCATCATTTCAGCAAAATTATCGAACGTCAGCGACTGGGCTCCGTCCGACCAGGCTTCTTCGGGCCGCGGATGAACCTCAACTATCACGCCGTCGGCCCCGACTGCGAGAGCGGCCCTGGCGCATTTTGCGATTATGCTTCGTTTACCGGTGGCGTGAGATGGGTCGACTATCACCGGTAGATGGGTCATTTCCTTTACCAAAGCGACGGCGGCAAGATCAAGCGTGTTCCGAAGGCTGTTGTCGAATGTTTTGATGCCGCGTTCACAGAGCACCACATTTTCGTTCCCGCCGTGCAGTAAATATTCCGCTGCCGCCAGCCATTCCTTGACCGTCGCCGACGGCCCGCGTTTTAGCAGGATCGGTTTATTTGTCTTCGCAAGCTTTTTCAGCAGTGCGAAATTCTGCATATTGCGGGCGCCGACCTGCATCATGTCGGCGTGGTCGCTTACAACGGAAACATCTTCCTCGCTCATTACCTCGGTTACGACAGGCATGTCGGCCTCGTCGCCCGCCGCGCGAAGCAGCTTCAACCCTTCAACGCCAAGTCCCTGAAAGTCGTAAGGCGATGTGCGTGGTTTGTACGCACCGCCGCGAAGCATTACCGCGCCGAGTCGCTTTACGGCAAATGCCGTGTCGATAACCTGTTCACGAGTTTCGACAGAGCACGGCCCCGCAATAATTATGGCGTCATTGCCGCCGATAGGCACATCATTCACCCAAACTACGCTCGATTCCTGCGTGCCGCGTGACGCTAGCGGCAAGGATTTTTGCGAGTTGCCGTTTTGTGTTCCGTTACCGTTTGTTTTTCCGATTGTCCAAGTATCCAACATGATAAATAGCTCCTATGCCCTCTATGAATTAATTTTCCTGTTCCCTATCAAAAAAAATGTCGTCCAATTATCGCGGTCGTCAGCGATGTCCTCGGCAAGTATCTTTGCACCGTATAGTTCAACGGCCCGACGGCTGCCGATAGCAGATTGAGTAGAAATGTTTTCCTCGACGATCCGCCTAACACTTGAGGCAGTGTCCGCCCCGATTACCTGCCGAAGATGCGCATTTGCCGATAGATAACGCCGGCATTGTTTCAAGGCCTCGACATGCGAGCGAACCGTTTCCAGCGATTCGATATTCGATTCCGGCGTTCCGGCAAGCACGTGCCGCACTTTTAGTTTTAGTTTTTCGAATACGTTTAGGCCACTCGCCTTCAAAAGCTCGGTTGGCCGTTCGATCTGCCCGACAATTCTGTTTTCGAACGGCAAAACCGCAAGCTCCGCACTTCCATTGTTTACAGCCGCAAATGCAGATTCGAAATCGTGGCATTCGATTATCGCCGCTGCGTTGCCGAGTATCTGAAATGCAGCTTGCTCACTGTATGAACCCCTGGTTCCTTGTATTGCCACTCGGGTCATTTTACGGCCTCTCCATTACGTGAGATCTCGGTGGAAATGCCAAGTTGGATCTGGCGTGATTCGAGTAAGATCTGCTGGTAAATACGGGCCGCTGCTTCGTCGGAAAGATCGCCGGGGTTGTCGCGGCAGATGCTTCGCAATATGTTCGCTTCCCTTTCGGGATCGACGATCGGGAGTCCCGACCTCAATTTCAATGTGCCGATTTCCTTTGCGATCTCCGCCCGGCGATTAAGTAAGGCCAAAATCTTCGTGTCAATATGGTCAATATGTTCTCTGCATTCTTCAAGTCTCATTTTTTGCTCCTGAAATACAAAAAAGCCGTGAACATTTCTGTTTCACGGCTTCGTTTCGGTTTATGTATTCGAACTATCTCGCGTTAAACCAAACCTTAGCCGTTTCACTGTAAAAGTAAAAATAGAAGCTGCTAAAGTTGGTAAAGTTCGATGAGTGCATGGTATAAAACCAGATTATTTTGCTAGGAAGAAGATAAACATTCGTTTCGCGATTGTCAAGGTTTTTTTGTCAGTGCTTTTTTTACCTTCCGTCCGAAATGCTAAAATGCCCTTTTGTTTATGAGCGGCTCAACCGACAATACTGAAACATTGGCTGCACGAGGCGAAGACGCGGCTGCATTGATGCCGAGCCCGGCAGAGATCGGCCCATTGACGTTGATGGAACGCGTCGGGTTTCGCCTTGTCCGAAGAATGAACCGCGGCATCTGGAAAAGATTTTGGACGTTTTGCCAGCGGCATATCGGATCGCTTTGGATTTATCTTGCCACTTACAATTTGATGAATGTATTCGGCATCGAAAACGTAGAAGGAACCGATCCTGAACGGCCGCTCGTTTTGGCCGCAAATCACCGCTCTTTTTTCGATATGTACACGGTTTCGAGCGTCTTGTTCAGGCGAACCAGTCGGCCGATAACGCTGTTTTTCCCGGTGCGTGCGAAATTTTTTTACTCGCATCCGATAGGCTGGTTCGTAAATTTGATTATGGGTTGGTGGGCGATGTATCCGCCTTTTTTCCGCGAGGAAAAAGAAGCCGCAAAGCGCGAATTCGACAAATTCGCGGTTCGTGAATTAATACATTTGTGTTCGACCGGCCCGGGAAATGTCGTCGGCTTTCACCCTGAAGGAAAACGCAATCTGAGCGATGATCCTTATTCACTTCTTCCCGCTCAGCCCGGAATAGGAAAGGTCATATATTCCGCAAGGCCGCAGGTTATTCCTGTTTTCGTAACTGGACTAGGAAATAACCTGCCAAAGCAAATTCTTGGAAATTGGACGGGCGGCGAGAATATTCGAATCTGGTTCGGCGAGCCGCTGGAACTAAGTGAATTTTATGAAAAGAGTGACCGCCTAAGAACGCACAAGGAAATCTCGGATCATATCATGCTGAAGATCTCGGAGCTTGGCGAGAAGGACCAAAGTCGAAAGGTGAGCTAGCCTTTCTTTCCCAGCTCGACAGCGCGTTTATACGCAGCGTGAATCGCCTTTGACAAGACCGTTCTCAGAGTTCCCTTCTCCATCTGATAGATCGCTTCGGCCGACGTGCCTCCGGGCGATGTGACCATGTTTCGCAGCTCCGCAGGATGTTTGTGGGATTCCATGGCAAATAAAACCGACCCGAGCATTGTCTGCTGCACGAGTTCCCTGGAAATCTCTCTGGAAAACCCCAGGTGAACACCGGCATCGGTCATCGCCTCCATGACCATAAAGATATACGTCGGACCAGTTGCGCTAAGCGACGTCGCCATGTCGATCATGTTCTCCGTTTCGACGTAAAGCTCCTTCCCCAACGCCCCGAGAATCATCTTGACCTGATTGCGATGGTTTTCATCAACTCCGTCGGAGCACGTCCATGCAGTCATTCCCGCGCCGATCTGCGAAGGCGTGTTCGGCATCGCCCGTACAACCAAACTGCTTCCGAGCGACGATGAAAGATCGTCAATTCTGGCACCGGCGATGATCGAGACGATCAATTGATCAGGCTTGACTGTTCCGGCAAGATCATTCAACACGGCCTTTAATCTTTGCGGCTTTACGGAAAGGACAATAATGCCCTGTTGTTCAGGCAGCGAGCGAATAGCGTCGGCATTTTTGTCAAATGAAGTTATGCCGTGCTTTGAGGTCAATTCGTCACGGCGCTCGGCACGCGGATGAGTGGCAATGATCTGATTCGGTGCGACTATCTCTTTCCGCAGCATGCCGGCGATCATAGATTCGGCCATCACGCCGCACCCGATGAAAGCGATCTTTGTTTCTTTTGAAAGGCTTTGGTTCATTCGTAACTAAGTGCTTCGACCGCGTCCAGTCTTGCAGCTCGCAACGCGGGATAAAGGCCGCCGATGGCTCCGCCGATAAGGCCGACGACAAGAGTCGTCAAAATTACCAGCGGGCTGATTTCGACCTCGAGCGTCGTGACGGAATTCAATGCTGCACGCAGAGCCACGGTCAAGATAATGCCGGCGACGATTCCAAAGAAGCTTATCAGCAACGCTTCCTGCGTGATAGTCCAGCCTATTTTAGCGTTGCTCATGCCGAGCGATTTCATTATCCCGATCTGCCGTGTCCTTTCGGTGACGGTCGTGTACATCGTCAGCAAAATCACCAACGCGCTTATCACCGCTGCTATCCCGATAAAAACGTTCAGAAAAACGTTCAAAGCCGGAAATCCGGCCATGTACAGTTCCTCGAGGTCCTCGGTTCGAACGATCTGATTTTCGGGAAACTTTTCCTGAAGCAGCCTGCCGACCTGATCGACCGTGTAGCCGGGTTTTATCGCGACCAGTATTGAGGAAACTTTGCCTTCGCTCCCGAGCTGTGCCTGCATCTTGTTAAGCGGTATTTTTAGCCGTGCGCCGCCGGCAGGTTCATATGTGCCGACGACAGTGAAGGGACGCTCGTACAAAGGAATTGCATCGCCGATTTTTAGCTTTTTCTGTTTTTGCCACGCGGTGTCGATGATCGCCTCGTCCGTACCGTCATTGAATCGCCGCCCTTCGACGATAATCAGTCCTGAGATCGCGGCATACTCATCAAAAACAACACCGTCAACCAACCGCTTTCCGGTGTTATTGTCGGTCGCGTCCACCGAATTTTGGCCGATCGCAACGGCGACACGAACGCCTTCGGTTTTTTCAATTTCATCGGTTAGCGAATCAGGCAGCCGAAAGGCTTCCGAGCCGCTCATGCCAATCGAACCCGAAGCACGGACAAAGATCTCAGCCCCAACATTCGCTTCGCGGCTGGCTTGTTCACGGATCGTTCCGTTTGAGAGACCGACCGTAAAGACGATCAAAAGCACGCCGACAGCAATGCCTAAGACGCTTACAAAGGTACGCGCCGGGCGGTGCAGCATATTCGAAAGAACTAAACTATCCATTAAAAAAACTTAGGGCTTTGCAACCGTGACCGAGCTGTTTGTATTTGATGCTGCAATTTGCATGTCAGGGTTTGCTTCCTGCTGAATCTCTTCGGTGGTTTTCCAGCCCGCTTTTCTCAACAGATCAATTGCAAAGCGAATCGGAACGGCCATATTTGCCGCCGTGTTTTCGGTAAAAACGCCGAAGTTTACGCCTATGACCTTTCCGGTCTGGCCGAAAAGCGGAGCACCCGATCCGCCCTCGGCTGTTTTTGCGTCGTGTACGATTCGCCGCATGTCGAGATCGGTTATCGCTCCCTGCGTCGTCAAAGGAACGATCTTTTTTGATTGAGCAAGAAAATTGATCAGATTTTGCCGCGAATTGCCGAAGCGGGAATTGATAGACTTTGCCTCTTCATCGTCGACCATTGCCAACAGGCGGTCCGGTCCGCTTGGGTATCCCATGGTCACGACAGTCTTGCCGATCGTGGCAGCTTCGAAATCAGTGTCCAGCGGAAGCACGGGAATCTCCGGCGGAAGCTGGGCCGTGTCTATCGATGCAATGGCAACGTCTTCCCGTCCGCCGGTTTGGCGAATCCTGAGCGTGAACGGCTGCGGAAAATTCGGAAAATAGATCACGAGCTTTTTCACGCGCGCTCGGCCGTGGGAATTTTTCATCATCTGTTTGACGAGATCATCCTCGGTCCATGGCTGCAGCACGTGACGGTTCGTAACGATGTATCCGCCGCCCACATGAAATCCGGTGCCAATAAAATCGTATTCAACCGGGCTGCCGTTCCCGAGTGTCGTAAGTCCTGTCGGCGGCATGGTGTTCGCCGGAACGGAATCCTCGGTCGGCTGCGGTTCGACCGGCATCGGCTGATACGACCCGGAATCAGGATATCGAAGGACCTTTCCATTTGAACGGTCGATCAGATCGTAAACACCGACGATGATGCAGATGCCGCCACCGTAATCGATTCGGACATTTTGAGCCAGCGATTGTGAACGGATAAGTTCACGGTTTGTTTTGTCGAGTTCACCGAGCTGCGTGCTTGCGGTGCCGAGCCGCTCTTCGAGCCGACCGATTATCTGCTGTTGCTGTTCGGCCTGTTCGCGGCTTGCACGAAGTTCTGAACTGACGGCATAACCGAGATACAACACGCCAGAAATAAACCCGACCGAAAGAACCAGAGCAATAGCCTTGGTCGTCCAGCTAACCTCGCGCATCAATTCCCGCGAAAATTCCCGCAGGAAAGCCTTTGCATCGTCCCGTTTTGGCGAAGTACGAGCCTCGATTGCTGCCTCTTCTATGAATTGGGCGATTTGGGGCTGTTCGCGATTGGTTGTTATCAGCGAGGGCTTGTCAGCAAGCGAAAAGAAGGCAAACGAGATGTCGGTGTCTTCGATTCTAACAACATCTCCGTCGCCGATCGCGATGAATCGGCGGATCGGCTGTCCGTTGATCGAAAAAACAAGCGACGAATTGAAGTCGACAACCCGAAATACGCCATCTGTATTCTCCAACTCGAGCCACACGCCCGACGTTTCAAGCTGCTTTGTGTGTATCTGCAGTTCGCACTTCTCATCGGAGCCGATCTTGAGCCGCTGCTCCGAAAAGAACTCGGTCCGCTTTTCCGAACCGACCGTTACATGAATGATGATGCCTAACGCCATTTTCGCCGACTTCAACGCGCGTGTTGAAGCAAGATTCTAACATAAACGAGAAGTTCTTCGATGCAAATGGTGGGGCATTCGTGGCAAAATAATAACAATTGCTGAAGCCTGCGTGTAAGCAAGGGCTTAACAAACGACATCATTTACCGAATCAAATGGGAAAACATAAATTCGTCACCGACCGCGAGCAACTTGAAAAATTGGCTCCGATGCTGAAGGCCCAGATAAAAAGGCAAGTATTCGTGTGTAACGGAAAATCCTGCTCGCATGTCGGCGGCGAGGAAGTGATGGCCGAATTCGACCGAATTCTCACCGAAAAAGGCCTTCGCCAAGGCAAGGAATCAAAAGGCCGCACTCCAATGGGTGAGATTGTCCTCACGACATGCGGCTCGATCGGCTTCTGCACCATCGGCACCGCCGTAATGATCTATCCCGACGGCACCATCTACGGCCAGGTCCGCCCCGAAGATGTAACGGAGATCGTTAAGGAGCATTTGGAGAAGGGAAAGGTTGTTGAGAGATTGGCGTTGATGAAGGTCGGTATGAATGACGCATAGAGTATGTCAGACGTAGGTATCAGACTCGGTGGACCGGATAATGCGAGTAATCGTTTTCTGGCAGACTGGCCCTACGGTATTTTTATAAGCCCACTCGTCGAAAACCGCGACAAGCGCCTGCACGAATTTCTCCGCATAAATAATTTCGAAAATGGCCCATCGCTCTTTCTCGGCGAATCGGATAGTGATATTCAGGCATTCCGGGACCTCACCGGACACAATCTCGACGGCGTCTCGAACACTGTAATCCACCATATTTTTATTCATTGGTTCAAACGCGTCCGCAATTACGGGCGGATCGAATTCTTTGCCTCTGCTGAGATCTTCGAGGCAAGGATAGAACCAGCTGACCATCGTACGATCATAAGTTGTATAGGGCACGCTGGGCGAAGAGTGAACGTGATCGACGCTGCCGCACGTATCGGTTGGATGAAGGGTTTGACGCCTGAAGAATATGGAGTACTCGCATATGGCGTCGATTTTGGTTTCCCCCCGTTTGATTTGGAGTGTCGATGCGAAATGGAAGGTATTATTCCAGGTGTAGATTTCTCTGAGCCGTTAAGACGTCCGGTTGTCACACGAACAAAATGGGATCGCCTCGAACATATTGCCTATATCTGTTCAAAGACGCCGATAGACGAAATGTCAGAGGAGAAGTTCATTGATCTGCTGGAGTTGATGTTGCGAGTGTCCGCCGAACTTTCAGAAAATCCCGATCCTCAATCTCGTCTGGAAAGACGAATTGGCGAGGCTTTCGCCGCGAGAGGAAGGAAGGCAGAGGCGATACGGCATTTGGAAAAGGCGCTGAGCATTCGTCCGAAAGTCGGATGTAAGAAACTTCTCCAAAAGTTGAGATCGTAAGAGATCACCACATTACGCGATCACCCTCGCATCGCGGTGAGTATCTCATCCACAACCTTCTTCGCATCGCCGAAGAGCATCGATAACAAAAAGCTCCCCTCCTTACGAAGGAGGGGTGGCATCCCGATGTTTTTTATCGGGATGACGGGGTGGTTCTCTCGGTTCGCCAGCCAAAATTGCTGCGGATGACATCCAGCACCCATTCAGTATCCTCAAAGAATCGCTTATTCTCAAAACGCAACACTCGTATTTCGTGAGTTTCAGCAAATTCTCGTTTCGAGCGATCATTTAGCCCGGGACGGTCCACGAAATGCGGTTGACCATCCAACTCTATCGCCAGTTTTTCTGACGGGCAGTAGAAATCAAAAATGTATTTTCTGATGCTGTGTTGGCGTCGAAACTTTCGGCCATCGAGGCGTGAATTTTTTACTAAATTCCAGAAAGCCGCTTCTGCCGGAGTGAGGTTCTTTCGTAATTTGTTGCGGAACTCTGCGACCTGAGGCAGTGTATGAAAATCGGTTTTGCTTCTTTTGAACGTCATGCTGCTAATCTATTGAACCACCCCGGCCTAAAGGCCACCCCTCCTTCGTAAGGAGGGGAGCTTCTTGCCTCAAATTACGTCATCCCCGCATCGCTGTCAAAATTTCATCCACGACTTTCTTCGCATCGCCGAAGAGCATCCGCGTGTTCTCGGTCAGAACCGCCTGCGTAAGTGGGCGGCCAGTTTCGCAGAGCTTTTGCAACATAACATTCGCTAACAATCTGGCCCGCCGCTCACGCAGCGGGTTCTGACTAGCGCATCGCCGTCAAAATCTCATCAACCACCTTCTTCGCATCGCCGAAGAGCATCCGCGTGTTCTCTTAATTACGAAAACCCGATAGCAATCAAAATCAATGCACCAATGCTATCACGTCCCTTGATTTTCGATTTATTCACTACTAATGAGATGATCGTGTATTTTTCCTGCAACTAAAGCCTCTGTTTGCAGGGAAGCAGCTATTTGTTCGAGGTGAGAGTCGGCGTGTCGCAGTTAATGCCGTCGAATATTTCTGCTCGAAGAAGTTGTTTCCTCAAAAAAATCAATCAGGAGAAATTACACAAATGAAGAACAGAGTATTATTTCCAGCCGTGGCAATTATGTCGATATTTGCAATAAATGGTGCGGCGCAAACCATGTCTTCGACGGCAGAGCTGAAACTCGCTTGCGAGACCAGCCCGAACAATATCGTATATTTAACCAACAACACTCAAATCTCTACCGGACCACAAGCCCCAGCCACTGAAAATGTAAACACGAAATGCACGATTGACGTAGCCCCGCAGGTAACGTTCGAAGCCAGCCAGGTTTCGATGACATTTGCCGGCCCGTTCCGCATTCAAGCAGCAAACGAAGGACGGGCTCTCTTTCTTGAAAGCTCATTCGCGGCACCGTCGGTCACGGTAGCACTTGCTAATTTAGGCGAGCTCCTCGTTGAACGCTCGCTCCTGAGAGCCTCGACCGGTGCTATTAACGTGACTTCTGGCGTAGAAAGCAAAGTCGATGTTCGCGGACCGCTTCCGGGCGGCGGATTGGTTGCGGCACGTGCCGTAAACATAAGCGGTGGCAACAAGTTTTGGGTATCATTGACGGATGCCGAAGTGCATGCGGGAACGGCCGTGGTCGTAAACATGACCGGCGATGAGGGACAGTTTATCTCCACAACTTCCACTATCGACTCGGGTGTCGGAGCTATCCGCGTAACGGGAAGCGGACAGAAGAGTCTTGCCGAATTCAAACTCGGATCGGTCGCTACGGGACGAACGGGAATCAACGTAACTTTGAACGGCAGCGAATCCGTTATCAACGCCAACGAGTTCAATTTCAGCAGCCCTGAAGCGAGCGTGATCTTCAGAACCGGCGGAAGCAAGGGCGAGATTGTTGCGTCTCTTGGTTCGATCAGTTCGGGAACGGCGACGTTTATACAGTCGTCACTTACCGGAACGCAAGGGAAAGCTATTATGCAAAACACGACGGTCGCAGCCGGTGGTGCAGTAAGGGTTGAGTCAGGTTCCTTCGGCAACACTGAAGTAACGGACAGCAGTTTAACTGCAACCACGCTGATCCGTTTTGCAACCGGTGCCGGCGGCAGCTGTAAATCGCAGAACAACATTCTGACGGCTTCGAGCCTGCAGATCTGCCAGTAATTGAAACTTAAGTCGGAAATAATAAGCGGCGGGCCTAGCCGCTTTTTTTATTTACCCCGCATCGCCGTCAATATCTCATCCACAACCTTTTTCGCATCGCCGAAGAGCATCAGCGTGTTGTCTTTGTAGAACAGCGGATTATCGACGCCGGCGTAGCCACTGGCCATAGAGCGTTTCATGACGATGGTGTCGCGGGCTTCCCAAACGTGGAGCACCGGCATTCCGGCGATGGGCGACGCTGGATCGTCCATTGCCGAAGGGTTTACTATGTCGTTTGCGCCGATCACCCATGCGACATCGGTGCTGTTGAACTCGTTGTTGATCTCATCCATTTCGAAGACGATGTCGTACGGAATATTTGCCTCGGCAAGCAGGACGTTCATATGTCCGGGCAGACGTCCGGCGACGGGATGGATCGCGAATTTGACCTCGACGCCGCGTTCTTTCAATATCTTGCAGACCTCAGCCAGCGAATGCTGGGCCTGAGCGACGGCAAGGCCATAACCGGGAATGATGATAACTTTCTTCGCGTTCTGCAACATCGACGCCGCGTTCTCGGCATCGACGACGCGCACTTCGCCCGCTGGCGCCGAACCGGCCGCGGCAACCGTGCCGCTTTCGGTGCCAAACCCGCCGAGCATTACGCTGACGAAAGAACGGTTCATTCCCTTGCACATAATGTAGCTGAGGATCGCGCCGCTCGAACCAACCAATGCACCGGTGATTATCAGCAGATCGTTCGAGAGCATAAAGCCCGCGGCCGACGCGGCCCAACCTGAATAGCTGTTCAGCATCGAGACGACCACCGGCATGTCCGCCCCGCCGATCGCCATCACAAAATGCACGCCAAGAACGAACGTGATAATCGTAGCTGCAAGTAAATACGCCGATCCGCTCGTGCCCGGAGCCATTACAAATAAAACTCCAAGAACGATCGTCGCTGCAAGCATCAACAGATTTATGAAATGCCGTCCGGGAATAAGCAGCGGCCTGCCGGATATCGTGCCCTGCAGTTTTGCGAACGCGATCACAGAGCCCGTAAACGTCACGGCTCCAATACAGACGCCGATAAATATCTCGACGAGATGAACGGTCATCTCAGCAGCCGGCACGTGCGAATCGCCAAGATACGTCCCAAACCCGACAAGCACCGCCGCCAAACC
>JBQTJB010000228.1:0-7898 GCA_052387555.1 Blastocatellia bacterium
TGAAGAGAAACGCAAAGACGGCCGGCGCATCGAGGCGGTGGATGTAAACGGCAACGCGGCTGTCGGAAAGATCGTGCTTGATTATCCGAACGTCAAATTCGTCGATTACATGACTCTTTTGAAGATAAACGGCGAATGGAAAATAGTGAACAAATCGTTTTACGCCGAACCGAAAAAAGCGCAGTGACCAGGAAAGATATTATCTGGAAATTAGCATACCTCGCCATTGCCGGCGGGGTTTTTATGATCGATCAGGCGACGAAGGCGTGGGCGGTTCGCCGCTTGCGTTTTGGCGACGACATGCCGATAATTTCCGGCTTTTTGAATTTCGCATATGCGCAAAATACCGGCGTTGCATTTTCGATGCTCGACGACCACGGCGACACAGGCCGCTGGGGACTTTCGATAGTGGCTATGATCGCCGGCGTTTTGGTGCTCTATTTCTTTTGGAAAACGCCGAGGGCTGACGACCGCATACTGGGCGCTCTTGCATTGCTGCTTGCGGGCATCGTCGGAAATGTAACCGACCGCATTCGGTTGGGTTTTGTGGTCGATTTTATTGACGTTCAGTTCGGCTCATGGCATTACCCGACGTTTAACATCGCCGACATGGCAATCTGCGTCGGCGCGGGGCTGTTGATCATCGACATGTTTCTTTCGAAAAGAAGTCAGAAGCCAGAAGCAGGAAGTCAGAGGGAAGATTGAGTTCTATGCCTGCACGAAGCTTTGAAGATGTCGAGATTTGGCAAAAGTCACATGCATTCGTACTGGAGGTCTATCACTTGTCCGAAAGTTTTCCTAAACATGAACTTTACGGATTGACCTCTCAATTAAGAAGGGCGGCAGTTTCAGTTCCGGCGAATTTCGCTGAAGGATTTGGTAAGGCTACAAAACCCGACAAGCTTCGCTTCTATAGTATGTCAAAAGCGTCATTGGAAGAGAGTTGTTATTATCTTATTCTTGTAAAAGACCTTGGTTATGGTGACACCACGATCTTAAGGAGAATGCTCGAAGAGATAGGCAGAATGCTGGGAAGTTATATGCGAACTATCAGAACCGATATTAAATGATGATCACTTCTACTTCTGGCTTCTTACTTCTGGCTCCTAGCTTCTAGTCTCATGTATCCAGAATTATTCCGCATCGGCGATTTTCCTGTAACGAGCTACGGCATTTGGCTCGCGGTCGGGATGCTGCTCGCGCTTTTTGCGGCGTCGCGGCTGGCGGCCCGCGACGGTTTGCCGCGTGAGCGGATATACGATCTCGGTCTTTGGACGCTGCTCGGCGGACTTCTAGGCTCGAAGATACTAATGTTTTTTGTAGATGAAAACGTTGAGATTTTCACGCTCGATTTCCTGCGTTCCGGTGGAATTTATTACGGCGGGCTGATCGGCGGTTTTTTGACCGTGGTTCTTCTTATTCGGTTCTATAAACTTCCTTTCTGGAAAGTTGCGGATGCTCTCGCCGCAGCGTTAGCTCTGGGTCAGGCATTCGGGCGGCAGGGCTGCTTTGCAGCCGGCTGCTGCTGGGGAAAACAGACGCATTTGCCGTGGGGGGTGCATTTTACCGACCTCGGCCACGAATACACCGGCGTTCCGGTTTACGGCCCCGACCACACTGATCTATTTCTCCACCCTACGCAGCTTATCGAATCGTTCACGATGCTTGCGGTTTTCGGCCTGCTCGTCTGGCTCCATCGCCATAAGAAATTCGACGGCCAGGTGTTGATCGCCTACGGCATTATCTATTCTATCTTCCGCTTCTGCATCGAGTTTATTCGCGACGACCCACGCGGCGATCTGTTTGGTATAACGTCGGCTACAGGGCTTTCCACTTCGCAGTTAGTCAGCCTCGTCGTGGCTGTCGCGTCTATCGCGTTTATGGTGATGCGGCTGAAAGCGGGTTCAAGTTCCGAGTTTAAAGTTTCGAGTGAGTGAAGAAACCCCATCGCTCAATTTCCACTCTACATCCGATGATGCAGGGAAGCGTCTCGACGCTTTTCTCGCCGAACGTATAGAAGGCTGGTCCCGTTCACGCCTTAAGAGGTTGATCGAAGACAGCGATGTGCTGGTCAATGAAAAGGCTGTCAAAGCATCTTACAAACTTCGTGAAAACGATGAGATCGATGTCGATCTGGTTGAAGTCCCCGCTGCAGCATTTGAGCCTGAAGACATTTCACTAGACATCGTTTTCGAAGACGAATATCTCGCCGTTATCAACAAACCCGCCGGAATGGTCGTCCATCCCGGAGCCGGAAACAGCAGCGGGACGTTGGCAAACGCGATCGCGTGGCATTTCAAGTCGGAACCCCCTGCGTTAGCGGGGAGCCAGAAAGTTGAACTGGAGTCGACAAACTGGCCGCCCGCTAACGCAGGCGGTTCTGACAGAGTCGGCATCGTTCATCGCCTCGACAAAGACACATCAGGTCTGATCGTCGTTGCCAGGGACGAGGAAACACACGAGCTTTTGTCAAACCAGTTCCGTGACCGCGTCGTTACCAAACAATACGTCGCGCTTGTGCACGGCAGCCCGCGTGAAAATACCGGCACGATCGACCGAGCGATGGCACGCGACCGCTGGCACCGGACAAAAATGACAGTCGCCGCAAACGGACGCAACGCGCTGACGATGTGGAAAGTGCGGCGGCGTTTCGAAAAATTCACCCTACTCGAAGTCGAGATCAAAACCGGACGCACGCACCAGATCCGCGTGCACCTCGCATCGATCAATCACCCGGTCGTCGGCGACGGAACCTACAACGAAGGCCGCGACAACACCATCTCCAACGTCGATATAAAAAACGCGATCAGAATACTTGGCCGCTTCTTTCTGCACTCTGAAAAGCTTTCCTTTGCGCACCCCAAAACCGCCGGGCGCCTCTCCTTCACTTCCGAACTTTCCCAAGAACTGGCACAATTGTTAGAAATACTCTGAACGCGCCCCACGCGTTCCCATTGATTGATCGGATCACATATGAAACGTGTTTTTGCCGCCGTTGCGGTGTTAGTGTCGCTCGTAAGCTTTGGCGTTGCTCAGTCGAGCGAGATAAACATTGTCCCAAAACCGGCCATTGTACTGGGTGGACAAGAACCCTTCATACTGACGCGTAACACGAAAATCGTAGCGTCGAATAAGGATCTAGCGTCCTATTTAAACGAGTCGCTAGAGAGGAATTTTGGTTTTCGGCTTGAAGTTGTCGCAGGTTACCGCCCGACAAAGAATTTATCGATAATAAGGCTAAACGACGCGACACAGAATACAGATGACCTGGGCAAGTATGCGCTCAAAGTGCTAGCACGTGGCGACATAGAACTCTCGGGCAGCGAGCGCGGTGTATTCTACGCCATTCAAACTCTTTTACAACTAATGCGCCCAGGCGCGAAATCTGGGCAGGTACACATTCCTGCGGTAATGATTTCGGATGAGCCGCGGTTCCGCTACCGCGGGATGCATCTCGATGTTTCGCGGCATTTTCAGCCGGTGGAGTTTGTGAAGAAGTTCATCGACCAGATGGCGCAGTACAAGTTCAATTATTTTCACTGGCATTTGACTGACGATCAGGGTTGGCGGATCGAAATAAAGAAATGGCCTAAGTTGACGGAGATCGGGTCGAAGCGGCCGGAGACGATGGTTGATCGCAATTTTTCGCCGTACATCGGCGACGGCAAACCGCATGGTGGTTTCTATACTCAGGAGCAGATCAAGGAAGTGGTGGCGTATGCGAAAGCGAGACACATAACCGTGATACCGGAGATCGAATTGCCGGGCCACGCCTCGGCGGCGCTTGCGGCGTATCCGCAATTTGGCTGCAAGTCGGATTACGCATACAAGGTGCAGACGACGTGGGGCATTTTCAAAGAGGTCTTTTGCCCGACCGACGAAACTTTTAAGTTTCTCGAAGACGTGCTCGACGAAACTATAAAGCTCTTCCCCGATTCGCCTTATATCCACATCGGCGGCGACGAAGTTCTGAAAGATCATTGGAAAGAATCGGCGTTCGTTCAGGAACTCAAAAAACGCGAGAATCTGAAGGACGAATATGAAGTGCAATCGTATTTCATCCGCCGCATTGAGAAGTTCATCAACTCGAAAGACAAAAAGATGATCGGCTGGGACGAAATCCTCGAAGGCGGCCTAGCACCGAACGCGACCGTAATGAGCTGGCGAGGAATGAAAGGCGGCATCGAGGCGGCCAAATCGAAACACGACGTGATAATGACCCCGACCGATTTCGTCTATTTCGATTACGGACAGGGCGACCCGACATACGAACCGCTCAACATCGGCAGTTACGTGCCGCTCGAAAAGGTTTACAGCTTTGAACCCGTGCCTCCGGAGCTCACCGCCGAAGAAGCAAAATATGTTTTGGGTGGGCAAGCAAATATCTGGACCGAATACATGAAAACGCCGCAGCACGTCGAATATATGGCGTTTCCGCGAATACTTGCCCTGAGCGAAGTGCTTTGGTCGCGAAAGGAAGACCGCAACCTTGCGGATTTCAATCGGCGGCTGAATGCGATCTTGCCTCGGCTTGATAAACAGGGTGTCAACTATCGCATCCCCGAACCCGGCGGTTTGCAGAACGTCGTTACGGAGAATGATAAGGTTTCGATTCGATTACAACCTGCACCCGGAACTGTAGTGATATACACAACCGATGGCTCCGATCCGAACATTAAGACATCGGAACAATATTACGAACCGATCGAGATCTCTCTGAAAGATGGCGAAGTGAAGACCCTGAAAACGCTCGTGCTGAACAACGCCGGCCGCAAGAGCGTCGTCTATGCAGCAACTATCGTTCGCGGAACGATGCGTGAACCGGATCAAACGGATGCGCGCAAACCGGGCCTGAATTTCAGTCTGTTGGTTCCGAACGAGAACCCGGAATTGAAAAGTATGGTATATAACGGCGAGACGCGTTCGACCGCGCTTAACCAATTCGCCCAGCGTGCTGATCTAAAAAAACCGTTCGCGGTTACATTCGACGGCCATTTTCGCGTGCCAGAAGACGGCGTTTATGAGTTTCAGGTAGATTCCACGTGGGACGCGACGATCCTGTTTGGCGGCAAAATGATCATCAATGATGCAGGCACCAGTGACCGAAAGATCCGCTCGGCGATAGTGTCGCTAAAGGCGGGTTTGCATAAAATATCGCTGCGATACAATCATCGCGGCGGTGATTCGACGTTTCGTTTCCGTTGGGGCATCAAAGGCCGTGGGCTGACGCAGGCTTGGGGCGGCGAGTTTGTGCATTAGAAAGAAGAAAGAAGACAGAATACAGAATGATGAAGTTAAACTTAACCAATTGCTCAGCGTCTCGGCGTCTCGGCGGTTTAATTCTTTTACTACTCGCCGCTCACTGCTCACTGCTCTCTGCCCAAACGCGTGACTACACCCGCTGGGTCAATCCGTTCATCGGCACCGGCGGTCATGGACACACTTTTCCCGGTGCCACTCTGCCGTTTGGAATGGTCCAACTCTCGCCCGACACGCGCACCGACAACTGGGACGGCTCCAGCGGCTATCATTACTCTGACAACATCATCTACGGCTTCTCTCACACGCACCTGAGCGGAACGGGGATTCCGGATGGCTGCGACATCTTATTCATGCCGACCATAGGTTATCCGGAACTTCCCAAAATGCGTGGTAACGAGGTGCCGGAGAAAAACTACCTATCGACGTTTTCGCACGCGAACGAAAAGGCTGAGCCGGGATTTTACAGCGTCAGACTTGATAAGGGAAACATTCTCGCTGAATTGACGGCGACATCACGTGTCGGGTTTCACAGATACACGTTTCAAGAGAATGCCGAGGCGTATGTCGTGCTCGACCTGAAATGGCGCGACAAGGTTCTCGACTCTGAATTTCAGTTGGTTCGTGGCAGTGATAGACGGATTGAGGGTTATCGCCGTTCAACATCATGGGCCAAGAACCAATCTGTCTTCTTCGTCGCCGAATTCTCGGAGGATTTCTCCGCCATGAGTGCAGGCGGCAACAATGCACTTCCGCGCGGTCAAAAAGGAACAGATATGCGAGCGGCATTTCGTTTTTATCCCAAACGCTCTAATCAGGTCCTTTTGAAAGTCGCCATCTCCTATGTCTCCATTGAAGGTGCGCGGAAGAATCTTGAGGCCGAGTTGCCGCATTGGGATTTCGACAAGGTGCGGGCCGACGCGAAGGCGGCGTGGAACAAGGAGCTAAGCAAGATCGAGGTTTCCGGCGGGACGGACGAGCAGACGACGAACTTTTATTCGGCTCTGTATCACACGATGATTCACCCAAACGTCTTTAATGACGTCGATGGTCGATATAAGGGGCATGATGGGAAGATTCATCAGCTGCCGGAATACACGATGCAGAAGCCAGCGCGTAAGCAAGGGCTTAACATTCAACTTCCCGATAAAGCCCTTGCTAACGCGCGGGCTTCTGCATCCGAACACTACACCGTCTTCTCTCTCTGGGACACCTTCCGCGCCGCGCATCCGCTTTATACGATCATCGATCAGAAACGGACTGTCGATTTCATCAACACCTTTATCCGCATCTACGAGCAGGGTGGGCGACTGCCGGTTTGGGAGCTTTGGGGCGAAGAGACCGACACGATGATCGGTTATCACGCCGTTTCGGTCATCGCCGACGCAATGGCGAAAGGCATAAAAGGTTTTGATTACGAAAAGGCATACGCCGCCGCAAAGCACTCCGCCGAACTAGACCACTTCGGCCTCGCCGCCTACAAACGCCGCGGCTATATCTCGATGGAGGACGAGAACGAATCGGTCTCTAAAACGCTGGAATATGCTTATAACGACTGGTGTATCGCGCAGATGGCAAGCATTCTGTACACCCGTCGAGCCGAGAGTATCAACTACACATACAGTCCTGACGGTGTGATATCGGACTCGATCTTGAAGAAATACTCGGACGAACACGACAAATACGCCTTAAGGGCTGGTTACTATGAAAACCTCTTCGACACAAAGACCGGTTTCTTCCGTGCAAAAAAGAACGGCGGTTTCGTCGAGCCGTTCTTGCCGACCGAGGTGAACTTCGGCTTTACAGAAGGAAATTCTTGGCAATATTCGTTCTTTGTTCCGCACGATTTAAGGCGGCTGATCGAGCTGCACGGCGGTCGCGAGAAATTTGCGGCGAAACTCGATGAAATGTTTACGACGGATCAAAAGCTAACCGGACGAGAACAGGCCGATCTCACCGGCCTGATCGGCCAGTACGCCCACGGCAACGAGCCTTCGCACCATATCGCATATCTCTACAACTACGCCGGCGAGCCGTGGAAAACGCAGAAGTACGTCCGCCGGATAATGGACAATTTTTACAAGAACGCTCCCGACGGCCTCATCGGCAATGAAGACTGCGGCCAGATGTCGGCCTGGTACATCTTGAGCGCAAGCGGATTTTATCCTGTGACTCCAGGTGACGGAATATACGTTTTGGGCACACCGCTATTTCCGGAAGTGAGGTATAGACTTGAGAACGGCAGGACATTTACGGTCAAGGCTCCGAACGTTTCCGCTACGAACTTCTACGTACTTTCTGCACGGGTTAACGGAAGACAACTCGATGCTCCGATTCTCTTGCACATTGAGCTGATGGAAGGGGGATCGCTGGAATTTATAATGACAGATAAGCCGCATATGACTGCCTTCCCGAGCACGAGCGGACCTATCACTACATTACCCGGGAATGCGGTCGCGGTACCTTTGATAAGCGGTGAGCGGACTTTTACCGGGAGCACGGCGGTTTCTTTGTCAACGACAAAGCGAGATTCTAAGGTCCGATTCACGACCGACGGTTCCACACCGACACTCAAGTCTCCAATCTACACTGGCCGGATAATGATTAGCAATGCGATTACGGTCAAAGCAATCACGGAG
>JBQTJB010000229.1:0-8857 GCA_052387555.1 Blastocatellia bacterium
ACGTGATCGTCAGCGGGCCGCCGTCGCCTCCGTCATTGTCGTTCGCCAGAACGTCGATGATGTTGTTCGTCGTGTCCTCTGCCACCGTCGCACTGTCGTCTCCTGCCACCGGCGGGTCGTTAACTGCCACTACATTTATTGTTACTGTGGCGGTATTTGAGTTTGCGACTCCATCGTTTGCACGATAAGTAAAGGTTACCGGGCCGTTGAAGTTGGCCGCAGGGGTGAATGTAAATGAACCATTCGGGTTCAGAACAATCGTTCCCTGGGCTGCGGTCGGACCGGTCAGAAGTTGTGCCGTCAAAGCACCGCCGTCAATGTCCGTATCGTTACCAAGAACGCCCGGTGCATTAACTGTCAAAGCAGTGTCTTCGTTGGTTGAGTAAGAATCGTTAACCGCGACCGGCGCGTCGTTCACGGGCGTTACGGTTACCGTTACCGTCGCCGTGTCGGTGCCGCCCTGGCCGTCACTGATCGTGTATGTGAACGTGTCCGTTCCGAAGAAGTTCGGGTTCGGAGTGTACGAGACGTTGGTGCCGTTGTTGACCACCGTGCCGTTTGCACCATTTGTGGCAGACGTGATCGTCAGCGGATTACCATCGGGATCGGTGTCGTTGGCAAGAACATTGATTATGTTGTTTGCGCTGTCCTCGAGCACCGTTGCTGAGTCGTTGACTGCGTCAGGAGGTGTGTTTTGACCGGCCGGACACAGAAAATCGAGGAAACCGAGCTTGAACGCATCGTTTGTTCCTTCTGGACGTGCTGCAATGACGAACACGTTGGTGACTATTAAACCGGAATTCACATCTGCGGTTCTTGCACTGCTGCCGCCATCATTGTTCTCACGCGTGAAACTATTCAACAAAGTATCGCTGAGCGTCAGATGATTGTTGAACGGGTTGTTCGCGTTACCGTACCACACAGCAATGTCCGTATCATCGCCTGGAAGATTCAATCGAGCCTTGTCGATAATCACAGGCGTCGAAAACTCGAACAGGATATAGTTGTCCTGAGTCGAGGAGCCAGTGCTTACATTATCCAACTTGTGCCTGTTGCTCGAACCACTGCCTTCGTCGCTTGACGTAACGCCAAGACCTTGAGTGAAGTGGCCCAGGTATGCGGTCGACCACGCTCCGTTGCTTTCGCGGCGGCCAAATGCACTCGCTTTGACCGAAACGCCGCCTGTCGTGAAGGTGCGGATATTGCCATCCGTTCCGTCAAGCGGGGAATTCGTCGGCGACGTAAGATTTATCTGTCCGGGTGTACAGGTGCCAGGTGTAGGGGTCGGCGTCGGTGTTGGCGTCGGAGTAGGAGTTGGCGTCGGAGTAGGGGTTGGCGCGGGTGTTGGGGTCGGAGTAGGTGTCGCCGTTGGGGTTGGCGTCGGTGTCGGTGAAGGGCAACGCGTCGAACCGCTTGATGCGGTCGACGTCCGGTTTTGATTATCCGGGCCCTTCAAACTCCAGACCAAATTGCTTCCGTTAAACGGAACTTCAAAAACGTTCCGCTGCCTTCCCGGCAGAAAAACGGTTGGCTGCCCCCGTCCCTGCGGGTTTGGCGTAAACTTGTTGTTGTTTCCGATCGGGATCGTTACCGATACGGAATTATCGTTTTGATAACCAAAACGAGCTATGTAGCTGCTGCTATTTATTCTGACGACGCATTCCAAAACCGGTCTCACAGCTCTATTTGTGGTAGAGACAGGCGTCGTCCGTGCCGCAGAGCCGCTCGATGCCAGAACCGGCATGACGGTGTTTGACAGTACGAGCACGTACAAGACAATTATCGACAATATTTTTCTCATTTTAATTCCAACTCCCATAACCTTTACCGGTTATAAAGTAATTTCCGGCGTCTAATGGCAATCCGAACCCGAAAATATTCGGCGTTGGCGGAGTCATTAAACAAACCTGTATTGAGTCGCGCGTTTGCCGGGCAACTATTAAATTGAATCTGCTGAAAAACCAATTCAGATCGGACGCTAGGCTTGCCGATCCATCATGAAACCAATCACAATCTCAAAACTTCTGTCTCTGACTGCTCAATTTTTGAAAGTACAAAAAGAGCAAAAGATAGCTTTACTATTATGGACGGAGCCTGTTCCGCCTCTGCTCTATTTACTAAAACTTGCCGAGCGAGGTATAAGAACCCGCCGTCTTTTTCAAACTGATCACGGCAATAGGAGTCGTCTGCCATGATTTGCTGTCGGATGAAATTTTTCCTTTCGCATTAACAACGTTTTCAAACTTGCCAATCTGACAAAGTAAGCAAAGTGTTCACAAACTGTTAAGGTCGGGTTTACCTTTGCAAATTTTGTCCGGCCATATTTATGCTCCCGCCGTTCGATATTTTACGAGCTGCATGGCTTCAACTGTTGTTTGCGGACCTAGCGTATCCAGCGGATGACGCTCCTTTAGAAGCGGCAGACGCAAGGCGGTGTTTACGCTGTCAAGGCAGTTTCGGCAGCTAACCAAATGACTTAGCTCTTCCCGGCCCAAAGCTCCGACCTCCTTCTTGTAAAAAAATCTCAGGCAGTCTTCCGAAAGACACTGTCCGCTTCGAGATTGAAAGACTTGTTCCCTAAGTTCTTTAAGAAGATCGCCACGCGAGCTGATCAATTCCTTAGAAAAGAAACTTGATGGGTTACGGATAATTTTTGCATCCGTTCGATCCGCAACATTCGTCAAATGTTCGCAAGCTTCCTTGCGAGCTTTCATTAGACGTGCCTCGACGGCGTTTCTCGACCTCTTGATTACTCTCGCAACCTCCGCGGAGAAATACCCGTGAAAAAAGCGAAGGATCAGGACGCTGGCCGATATCGAGGTTTCCTTTCGTTTGCAGGCATATTCGCAGACAGCTCTGAGCTCATCGTGGACGCGCAATTCGATGCGCGGATCGACGACAAGCGAGGCGTTGTCGGCCGATTCGTGATCGAGAAGCGAAACCTGTCGCGAACGCGTTCTCCGCCGAAGATGTGTTATGTACGAGTTTCTTAGTGCCGTGTAAAGGTAGGCATGAGGACTGCTTACGTCATCGGGCTTCCGGTTCGACTCGTTGAATCTTAGATATACGTCGTGAACCAGATCCTGAGACAGGTGATAGTCCTGCGTCGTGATCTGATTCGCCCACTTTAATAAAGTCGTGTAATTTGCTTGAAAGAATTCGTCGTAAGACGCAGTTCTAGCCTGTGCAGCTCCGTACACTTCCATAAAATTAATCAGATGTCCTGGGTCAGTTTTCTTGCGTAAGGGAAGAGACTACGTGGCGTGAATTACAAAATCGTTAGCAGGGTGTGAACTATTAGAGAACTTTGTGTTACATCGTAGGTGACATGACCCCGAATAGGTTGCCGTTTTACCTTATCATTTGTTCGATAAACCCAAGAAAACATAATTGTTCAGGCCGTTTTTCCTTTTCTGAGGAAATATAGTACGACTCTGATGCTTAATTGCAGGAATCACTTCTAAATTTTGTTTACGGATTTAAATGCAGGATTTCATGCCGCAGCCAGCATGCCAATCACCCATTCCTTCGCCGGTCGTTGCCGACACTTGCAGAACCTCGATATTTGGATTGACCTCGCGTGCGTTCGCGATACATCGGTCAACATCGAATTTGACATACGGCAGCAGATCGATCTTGTTCAGGATCATAAGTTCGCTGGCCCTGAACATGTGCGGGTACTTCAGCGGTTTGTCTTCGCCTTCGGTGACTGACAAAATGGCGACTTTGGCTTGTTCGCCGAGATCGAAGAGCGCCGGGCAAACGAGATTCCCCGAACAGATCGAGCCCGGACATATCTTTGATATGCAGATTACTCAGGATAAAGTCGACATCGGTCGTTTCCAGAAAGTCCAAAGCCTCTTTCCCCGAACGTGCCGCTATAATTTGATAATCAGGCGAAAAACACGTACTAAGCGATTTCAGATCATCCGGGTTCTCATCGACTATAAGGATCAGCCATTCTTTCATGTCTAATATTTTTTGCAAAGTGCAAACTTTCTTTGCATCTTAGCACGGAGTAAGAATGGCCATAATCAAATTTTTTGACCTGAACCTTAAATACGTCAGCATCCGCTCATATAAAACTTGGCCTTCATAGAAGCAGCCCATTTGCCGTCCCTGATCTTGATAAGTTGGCCGACGAGATCTGGTGTTTCGGCGAAGGTTTCCGTGTGCTCATATTTGGGATACTTCCCTGTGAATCTATAGCTGACCCCATTTACAGTCTCCGTTTGAAACGCTAATTCGCGCCCGTTGATAGCGATGCGAACAAAATCAAGCCGCATTTTCGTCGATATGCCGCCTTTCGGAGGTATCGGTAAACCTGACGTGCCGTCCTCGCTTGTTTTTTCGTAATCATGCGTTATTATCTCGAGAAAATCGATGTCGCTAAATTCCTTGGGGATAGTTTCAGTTTCGAGGTAAAACGAACCCTCGGCGTAGAATTCTTCTACTGGGGCATCTTCCTGCTCAACTATTTCTTCGGCAATGACTCCATTAGAAATTGCCGGCAACACTTGCTCTGGCAATTGTTCTACTTGAGCTGTGGGACGGTCGGAAATTTGGCCGACCGAAATAAGCGCCGACAATACCGAAGCTGTAACTTTGGCGGCCGCAACTCCCGAAACTCCGATGCAAAAAGTAAGTATTGCAACGGCGATCCATATAACAATTCGCTTTATCTTCATGTTGTTAACCTCTCCTTAAACACATACCTGAGCGAGTATATTCATCCTGCAGATTGAAAACAGAGCATTGCCACCGGTTCCTTAGTGTGGATACCCACGTTGCCCGAGCGCCAAAAGCCGCTTAACCTGAAACTTGGAGGATTAAGCCGCCATTTTTCCGAGCGGTTGGTATAATCGGGACGAAACACGATGGCAATTGATTTCACGGATCACTAATGTCGATATTAGTAGCTGAAGATAATGAGGCACAGCGTCGTTATTTGTGCGATTTGCTGGCAAGAGAATTTCCCGGCCACGCACCGATTTACGAGGCAGCCGATGGCGAAATCGCGGTGAGATCAGCGCTCGAGCATCGCCCAACGCTCGCAATCCTGGATATTCAAATGCCAAAATTTTCGGGCGTGAAAGCTGCCCGTTCGATATGGCGTGAGTTTCAAGAGGCTCGGATCATTTTTTGGACACAGTTTCCGCACGAAATCTATATAAATGAAATACGAAAGATCGTCCGTTCCATCGACCCGCAGCCGACATACGGATTTATTCACAAGAACAATCCGGAAAACCGCCTCCTGAGATTTATCGCCGCCGTGCTCGAAGACGGCGCCGACATGATCGACCCCGCCTTTAAGGATTCGTTTCAGCGACCGCTGCTGACCGAGTTCGAGGCCGAGGCCCTCCGTTACCTCGCCCTCGGCCTTTCCAATTGGGCAATAGCTCGCAAGTGCAGTCTCAGCCTTCGCGGGGTGGAAAGCCGGCTCGCAACGCTCTACGAAAAGCTGTTCACGGAAAGCTCGTCGGGAACAGAATTCGAAGCCTACGAAAAAATGGCGTACAACACCCGCACACGCGCGTTTTTTGAAGCACTTAAGCGAGGTCTGATCAATAGCGATGAACTCGAATCGGCAGAATCCGACCTTGCTCAATGGTTCGAGCGGGACTGGCAGCGGTTTCGCGAATCACCGAAATAGAGAGAATGCGACTGTCTGGTTTTCAAAAAATATTTTCGGTCCTAGCCGTCTGCATTTTGCTGATCGTTCCCGTCCTTACTAATTTTCTCGCTCAAAATTCGCAACCTTCCCCGTCGCCGTCTCCGCAACCCGCACCCACTGCCTCCGTGACCCCGTCACCTGCACGCTCGCCCTCACCAACACCGCTGCCGGGCGCGCAAAATTTTCATCAGTGGGGTTCGATCACGTTATTCAACGGTCTGCCGTCGGACAGCGTCCGAGCCATTTCCCAAACCCTGGACGGCGTGATGTGGTTTGGCACCGATAATGGCCTTGCCCGATTTGATGGCCGGCGAATTCAGAATTTTTCGCTCGGCGGCTCGGATGCGAACCGAGTGCGGGCCCTAGAAACGACACCGGAAGGACAACTTTGGATCGGAACCGATAAGGGCGCCTTCGTTTACACCGAAAGCGCCTTTAAGACCGTCGAAGGCACTCAGACCCTTGGTGTAACATCAATTTTGTTGAGCCAGGAAATCTTCCTCGGCACGGATACCGGCGAGGTCTTGCGCGTCAAGACCAACGAGAGCGGAGGGTTTATCGCCGAAGCGATTTTTCCGAACGCAATCACATCTGCCGACGGCAGTCCGCTGCGTATCACGAGCCTTGTTAAAAATAACGGAAAGCTTCTCGCAGGCACCGCGGGCCGCGGCATTTTTGTTGTGACAGACGGCACCATCACCGAGTTTCCGACTGCACCGCGTCCAATATTTGTAAATTCACTTGCACGCAGCGAACCCGGAAAACTGTGGCTTGGCACCGATGCGGCAAAAGGCTTCAGCGGGATCTATATAGCCGAGAGCGGTAGGCGGGCGGTGCGAGTCGCCGCGCCTACCGCAAACGTCACGGCTCTTGAGGCAAACGCGAGCGGCGTTTGGGCTGGCACAGAGAGAAACGGACTGTTTCATATTGCCTGGTCCAAACTGGCAAAAACCTATACGTTCGAAAATACATCCGGCGGACTGCGCTCCGACACCATCTTTACGCTTTTTTCTGACCGCGAAGGCGTCATATGGATCGGCACCAACCGCGGCGTCAGCCGCTTCGACCGCCTCGGACCGTTCCAGGAGACAGTCTCAGATAATCCAAATAGCAATTTTGTTAGAACGCTCCATTACAGTTCAGGCATTGGGCCAGATAAGAACGCGGAACTCTTAGCAGGCACGAACAAGGGCTTATTTACCTCGGCCGCTAATCGAAATTGGACCGAAATTACTGGATTCAAGAATAAAGTTGTGTATGCACTCAGGTGGAGAATCAAACCATCATCCATGCTCGTGGGGACTTCGGAGGGGCTATTCGAGATCTCCGGTAGAAAGGTTTTGGACGGCGACATACGTGGCCTCGCCGGTTTCAATATTGATGACTATGCTGCAATCTATGGCCGAGGCGTTGTGAATATTACTGATGATAATCCGGTGATCGTCTTCAACCATGATTCAGTTACGTCGATCGCGACAGGTTCGAAAAAGCTCTGGATCGGTACCGCCAGCCGTGGACTGTTCAGTTACAACGGCTTGACCGTGACAGAAGAGATCGGGCCCGATGAATTAAAGAGCGGAACGATTTGGAACATGAACCAAAGTTCTCGTGACGGCCCGTTGTTCATTGCAGGTCAGCATGGGATATTTTCAGTCAATGATCGCAAGGTCGAGCAGATCGTCGCCGTCGGAGATGTGCGAGACGTTATGTCCTACGGGAACGACGTCTGGGCCGCAACAACCACCCGCGGTCTTCTGCATGCGCGATATGACGACCGATTTGGCTGGCTTACCTCCGCAATAGGCTTTGAGCAAGGACTCCCTTCCGAAAAGGCATTTGCGATCACTGGAAACCGCGAAGAGCTTCATGTTGCGACAAACCGCGGCGTGGTCACCTACAAACCGGGCTTGATCGCACCCAAACTTATCCCGACACGCATTTTGAGCCAGCGGATGCACGATTTGGGCGAACTGCGTTCGGCAATAGAGCTTGATTATCCGCAAAACTCGTTTTTAGTTGAGGTTGCGGGGCAAAGCAGCCGTACTTTTCCCGAAGAATTTCAATATGGTTTCCTTCTGAAAAACGTTAGCGGCGAAATTCTCGACAGCCGCATCTCGAACGATCCGCAATACGCTCCGGCTGATCTCCAGCCCGGTGATTACAATATCGAAGTGCGGGCATTTGACCGCGACCTGTTGTCGTCGGATCCGTTGACCATCAAGTTTTCGGTAGCTAGGGTACCGTTTCCATGGACGGCCACGGCGCTCGGCGTTCTGCTGGGCATCGCCGTCATTGCTCTTGTCTGGGCAATCATTGAACGTCGACGTATTGTCATCCGTAACCGCGAACTCGCCGCTGCCCGGCTCGATCTCGCCAACGAAGCCGAACGTGAACGCCGCCACATCGCGCGTGATCTCCACGATCAAACTCTGGCCGACTTAAGAAATCTGATGATGGCGAGCGACAAGCTGACGCCGCCAAACCTCGAATTTCGCGATGAGATCGAATCTATATCGACCGAGGTACGCAGAATTTGCGAAGATCTCAGCCCGTCCGTTCTCGAAAATGTGGGACTGGTCGCCGCTCTTGAATTTCTGCTGGCTCACACAATTGAAAATTACACTTTCAACGCCAACTCAGCGGTAGATGAAAATATAAAATTCCCGATCAATGTCCAGTTGCAGCTATATCGCATCGCTCAAGAGGTGTTGACAAACATCCATAGACACGCTGATGCGTCGCTCGTCGAAATGAAAATCTCTGTGTCCGAATCCCAGCATTTCGAGATGGTTATTACCAATAACGGAATTCCCTTTTCACCGTCCGATACCTCGCAGAAAAGCGGACGCGGCGTTGCAAATATTCGCTCGCGGGCTTCGCTTATACAAGCCGACATCGATTGGCAAACCGGTTCTAACGAAGGCAACCGTTTTTGGCTTCGAATAATGCAGCCCAGCGGATGACCATCGCTTTCCACAATGAATGATCTTAAAGTCTCGACTAATATAGGGATCTTAAGTAAATTCTCATTCAAACATTATACAAACCGCTTAAAGGAAAATGAGCGCTTTCGCTGATGTGACGATTGAACGGTTGCCCTTAAAATTTAATGTAATTTATTGTGTGAATTTAAGTTCGCCGCCCTTTGTGGTTTCCCTAGTGGTATCGAGTGACCGGAAA
>JBQTJB010000230.1:0-18293 GCA_052387555.1 Blastocatellia bacterium
GCCTGCTTGAGCGCGAAGATGATCTGCTGCTCCGTGAACTTTGATCTCTTCATGGCAATTATGTCTCCTCATAGTGTCATAATTACCCGGCTTCCTCTATTTTAGTTCGGCACTGTTTTTAGGGGGGGAGGTCACAACAGCAATTTACTAATCGATAGACTCGGAAACTCCTTGAATTGCGGACTCGATTGATAGGATCTCTTCGTTTGTAAGCTCCGGAAACTCCTTTTCTCGTTTGTTCTTCGACAGGGTACCGCGATTCTGGAGGATAAATCTAAGCAATAACGAAGCTCGTCGGTTCGGCATATCGACGATGTCCATTACCTTGGCAAGGGTCTGATCGAATACCGCTAAGAAACCGAGTTCTTCCCGCAAGTCGCGTCGAATCGTCTCCGCGACGCAGCCGTACAAATATTCAGCGAACCTCGTAGCATCCCAATACCGATACAGATTCGACGTTTCGTTCTCCACAGTCTACTACCCTGACTGTCCAATGCGAATTCGATAAATGGAAGAATTGCTTTCGAGTAGCTTTCTAGAATGCGGGCATAATCGATGCGTTCGCGAAGCATGACGGCAGACACCGGAAAAATTAGCTTCGGCGGAGCAAACTCGTGTGCGAGCCTTTTTGAAATGGTCACTACACTCATAGTGTATAATTCAGCAAATGAAAACGTTTTTGTACTAATCTTCGCGAAATGAGTTATGGGTCTAAATGACAAGCAACAGCATCCGGACGCTCCTGGTGAGATCACCGTTCTGTGGATCACCGCGGGATTGGGCTGTGACGGCGAATCCGTGGCACTTACAGCCGCAACCCAGCCCAGCATAGAAGATGTGGTAATGGGCGGCCTGCCGTTCTTGCCGAAAGTTAAATTCCTCAATCCATTCTATTCCTACGAAAACGGTGACGAGTATATTGCCTATCTGGAAAGCGCTGATCGCGATGAGCTTGGGCATTTCATACTCGTTGTTGAAGGTTCGGTACCTGATGAAACAAATAAAGATGCGGGATATTGGGCCGCGCTCGGCACCGACAAGCAAACCGGACAGCCGATAAAAACGTGCGATTGGATCGACCGCCTTGCGCCCAATGCATGGGCGGTGATGGCGGCGGGCAGCTGCTCCTGCTACGGCGGAATCCATGCGATGGAGGGGAATCCGACGGGCGCGATGGGTTTGCCCGATTATCTCGGTTGGGAATGGAAATCGAAGGCGGGAATTCCGATCGTGTGTGTTCCGGGTTGTCCGACGCAGCCGGATAATTTGATGGAGACGCTTCTCTATTTGATCTACCAGGCCGTCGCTCGCTCGCCTATGATCCCGCTGGATGCCGAACTTCGGCCCACCTGGCTTTTCGGAGAAACATTGCACGAAGGCTGCGACCGCGGCGGCTATTACGAGCAGGCACAGTTTGCCGAGGAATACGGGTCGCGTTTGTGCATCGTAAAGCTCGGCTGCTGGGGCCCCGTCGTACAGTGCAACGTCGGCAAACGCGGTTGGATAAACGGTGTCGGCGGCTGCGCGAATGTCGGCGGTATCTGCATCGGCTGCACAATGCCTGGCTTTCCCGACAAATTTATGCCGTTTATGAATCAGCCGCCAGGCTCGCTCCTGTCGTCGCAGGCCGTGATGACATATGGGAAGGCAATACACGCCTTGCGGCGATATACTCAGGCATCGCTGAATCGCGAGCCGGCCTGGAGGCGAAAGGAAAAATCGAGCTAGAATTGTGAAAAAACAAAGCCTTGCGGAAGCTGCCATATTTGCCAGCAAAAATGGATCTTCGGCCGAGGGGGAGTTCCTGTCGGGCGATTTTCTGAAAGCGGAAAATACCCTCGCGCAGCTTGCGAGCGTTTTTTTCCTCGCTGACGCGACAGCACGAGAGCACTTGGTGGAGACGTCGGACGATCTTCCGGGGGTGACCGAGATCTATCGCATCCTGGTCGAGCAAATTCCGGCAATTGTTTTTATTGCATTTTTTGACAATAGTTTTGGCGAGGCCTATGTCAGTCCGCAGATCGAAACAACCCTCGGTTTTACGCAGGAAGAATGGTTGAACGATCCGGTGCGTTGGTATCAGCATATTCATCCCGACGACAAAGATCGCTGGAGCAGCGAAGTGGCGCAGATGTTTCTTACCGGCGAGCCGCTGCATTCGGTTTACCGCGTATTATCGCGCGAAGGGCGGACAATACGATTTCAGTGCGACGTGAAGATTGTTCGCCGGGCGGACGGTCACCCGTGGTTTATTCACGGGACCGCCTTTGATGTTACCCAGCAGCAGGTCAACGAAGAAGCCGTTCGTGACTATGCGGATAGAATGAAATTTCTCTCCCGGCGTTTGATCGAGGTGCAGGAATCGGAGCGGCGCAATATCGCTCTCGAACTGCACGACCAGATAGGACAGATCCTTACGGGATTGAAACTGAAACTGGAAATGGTTGTGCCAACCTTGCCTGCAGAAGCGGCCGGAAGAATAGACGAGGCCCATGAGTTGGTAAAGGAGCTAATCTCAAGAACGCGGGCACTGTCGCTTGACTTGCGGCCGGCGACGCTTGACCATTTGGGTCTTCTCTCCGCCCTTATTCGGCATTTGCGTCATTACACCTCACAGACTAATATCGAGGTTCGTTTCAAACATAAGGGCATCGAAGGCCGCAGATTCGATCCGGAAATCGAGACCGCTGGTTTTCGCATCGTGCAGGAGGCATTGACGAATATTGCCCGTCACTCGGGTGCCGATGAAGCATTTGTAGATATTTCAGAGAATCAGGGTGATCTCATTATCGAGGTCGAGGACAGCGGAATTGGATTCGATGCCGAAAAGGCTTTTGCTTCGGGGCAGACGAGCGGCCTTACTGGAATGCGGGAGCGAGCCTCGCTTTTGGGCGGCTGGTTCGAGGTGAGATCGGGCTCCGGCGGCACGAGGTTGACAGTCGGTTGGAATCTTGCAAGTAAGGACGGCGTAGACTCAGGCGATGAAATCGGTTAGATCATCTCGAATCAGCATTATACTGGCAGACGACCACGTGATCGTTCGGCAGGGTCTGCATGCCATCCTTAGCGCGGAGCCTGATTTTGACGTAATTGGGGAAACCGGCGACGGCATCATTGCAATAGACCTTGTGAACAAAATGTGTCCGGACGTCCTGGTGCTTGATCTTATGATGCCCGGATTAAACGGCCTCGACGTGGCGCGCCAGCTCAGTAAGCAAAATCCGCGAACCAAGATAATCATTCTCTCGATGTACGACGACGAAGGATTCGTTCTGGATGCCCTTTCGAACGGCGTTTCCGGATATGTGCTCAAGGACACCGGCTCGACTGACCTGATACATGCCGTTCGTGAGGTGAAAAACGGCCACCGCTATCTCAGTTCGTCACTTTCAGACCGCGCGATAGACATATACGAGCACATGAATCGGGTGGGAACTACCGATAAGTATGAAACACTCACCGCACGGGAACGCGAAGTCCTCCATTTGTCGGCCGAAGGACTCACCAACAACAGAATCGCCCTAAGGCTCGGCATCAGTGTCCGGACGGCCGAAACACATCGGGCCAAGGTAATGAGTAAACTCGGCGTCCACACTCAGGCCGATCTTACCCGGTACGCGATCCGCCGCGGGATCATTTCTGCGGAATAAATATTTCCACCATTCGGTGAAACAAATATTTCCACCATCATCGCCGCGCATTTCCGCTTTGTGCGTGTTTGTACACAATAATCCCGAAAAATACGTATGATTTTTAAAAAAATTACGTAGATATCCGAATAGCCCCGTCTTTGTAAAGTATTGGATAATTTATACGCAACAAGTGTTTCGTTTTAGTTACTGTTTGGTTTCAACTACCGTTAAAGGAGGTTTGGCATGCCATTAGATGTTCCGTACGGCCGCAAAACGCAGAAAGCTCCGGCGATCAGCGATGTGCATATTGTCTGGATTACGGCCGGGCTTGGATGTGACGGAGACTCGGTCTCGATCACCGCAGCGACCCAGCCCAGTCTCGAAGATGTTGTCCTCGGCGCAATTCCCGGACTCCCGAAAGTTCACTTACATAATCCTGTTCTTGCATATGAAGTCGGCGACGATTTCATGAAATTTCTTTATCAAGCCGAGCAAGGACTGATTGATCCTTTTGTACTCGTAATTGAGGGATCGATTCCGAATGAAAAGATAAAAACAGAGGGCTATTGGGCGGCTTTTGGAACCGACGCGATGACAGGTCAGCCGATCACGACCTGCGAGTGGATCGACCGTCTCGCCCCTAAATCGGCGGCCACGATCGCCATCGGGACCTGTGCCACATACGGCGGTCTCCACGCCATGCAGGGCAATCCTACGGGTGCAATGGGTTTGGCTGACTATTTGGGCTGGGATTTCAAGTCGGCGTTGGGATTGCCGATCATTAACGTACCGGGATGTCCGGTGCAGCCCGATAATTTCATGGAGACGGTGCTCTACTTGCTTTATCAGGTTGCGGGCCTGGCCCCGCTAGTTCCGCTCGACGATCAATTGCGTCCGAAATGGCTCTTCGGCAAAACCGTGCACGAAGGCTGCGACAGGGCCGGTTACTACGAGCAGGGAGACTTTGCGACCGAGTACGGTTCACCAAAATGCATTGTCAAACTAGGCTGTTGGGGGCCGGTGGTCAACTGCAACGTGCCGAAACGCGGTTGGATGATGGGAATCGGCGGCTGCCCGAATGTCGGCGGGATCTGTATCGGCTGCACGATGCCCGGGTTCCCGGACAAATTTATGCCGTTTATGGACGAGCCGCCCGGAGCGACGATCTCATCGAACGTCATCGGCTTATACGGCGGCGTGATCAGAAAATTGCGCAGTATTACAAATTCAACAGTCAATAAAGAGCCAAAATGGCGTCATGCCGGCTCAAAGTTGACCACCGGTTATCAACCAAAAACTTATTAACGAGTAAAAGGAGAAAAAGATTATGTCAGTCGTTACAGAAGCACCTGCCAAGCCGAGAACGCTGGTAGATATGAACTGGGATCCGATTACTCGCATTGTTGGAAGTCTCGGTATTTACACGAAAATTGATTTCGCTAACCGCGAGGTTGCGGAATGCTGGAGTACGTCGTCGATATTTCGCGGCTACAGCATTTTTATGAAGGGCAAGGATCCGCGTGACGCTCACTTTATTACCAGCCGCATTTGCGGCATCTGCGGCGATAACCACGCTACCTGTGCCTGTTACGCACAGAACATGGCGTTCGGCATACGGCCGCCGGCAATCGCCGAGTGGATCGTAAATCTTGGCGAGGCCGCTGAATATATGTTCGATCACAATATCTTTCAGGATAATCTGGTCGGCGTGGATTTCTGCGAGCAAATGGTCAAGGAGACAAATCCGGGCGTGTGGGAGAAGGCCAAAAATACCGACGCGCCGCATTTCGAAGATCATGGCTATCGCAAGATTTCCGACATAATGACTGCGCTCAATCCCTTTACGGGCGAATTTTATCGTGAAACGCTCCACGTCAGCCGTTATACGCGCGAGATGTTTTGCCTTATGGAAGGCCGTCACGTTCACCCATCGACGCTCTATCCCGGCGGCGTCGGCACCGTTCCGACAATTCAGCTTTTTACGGACTATATGGTCCGACTGATGCGGTACTGCGAATTTATGAAAAAGGTCGTGCCGCTGCATGACGATCTGTTCGATTTCTTTTATGAGGCGCTGCCGGGCTACGAAAAGGTCGGCCAACGTCGTATTCTGCTCGGCTGCTGGGGGTCGTTCAACGATCCGGACCACTGCGATTACACGTACAAGAACATGAACAAGTGGGGCAACGAAATGTTCGTTACGCCGGGTGTTGTTGTTGACGGAAAACTCGTGACGACCAACCTCGTGGACATCAATCTGGGTATTCGCATTTTGCTTGGCAGCTCTTACTACGACAGTTGGGAAGGCCAGGAAATGTTCGTCAAAACCGATCCGCTCGGAAACCCCGTGGATCGCAACCACCCGTGGAATCAAACCACCATCCCGCGACCGCAAAAACGAAATTTCGATGACAAATATACGTGGGTGATGTCGCCGCGTTGGTATCACGAAGGCGAGCAGGGCGGCGGATCCAAATACCTGGCGCTCGACACGGGCGGCGGCGCGATAGCGCGGCTCTGGGCGACCGCTCTTGCCGGTAAAGTGGACATCGGATACATTAAGGCGACCGGACACAGCGTCAAGATCTATTTGCCGAAGACCGCGATGAAGCCGGAGGCTGAGTTCGAATGGCACACGCCGAAATGGTCGAATGCCATCGAACGCGATCGGGCAAGAACGTATTTTCAAGCTTATGCCGCGGCCTGCGCGTTGCATTTTGCCGAGAAAGCGCTAGCCGAGCTTCATGCCGGAAATACAAAGACCTGGACCGAGTTCAAAGTTCCGGACGAGGCGATAGGATGCGGGTTCCACGAGGCGGTTCGCGGAGTTTTGTCGCATCATGTCGTCATACGCGACGGCAAGATTGCCAATTACCATCCATATCCGCCGACGCCCTGGAATGCAAATCCGCGTGACATCTATGGAACGCCCGGGCCATACGAAGACGCCGTTCAGAACACGCCGATCTTTGAGGAGAACGGTCGGGACAACTTTAAGGGAATTGACATTATGCGGGCGGTGAGAAGTTTTGATCCGTGCCTGCCGTGCGGCGTGCATATGTTCGTCGGCGACGGAAAGGTTGTCGAACAGCACCATTCGCCGATGTTCGGTGTGCAGCATCAGTAGGCAGCGGGCAGTTTGCAGGTCAGAACCACTGCGGCAGCGGGTGGTTTAAGTTAAGGTTTCGAGGCTCGAAATCTGCGGTAGTTTCGAAACCTTCAATAGAAACGTGCTCCCTTTTTCAGTGTCAACCACCGGCTGCCGCAGGTGGTTCTGACTTATATGGCAGCAAACGAGTCGATTCAGGAAAAAATGCAGCGGGTCGAGGAAATGATCGCCGGGGTCGAGGCTTGGCCGGACGCGGCGAATCGCGAAATCGCGCTCGGGCTCGTCCAGACGCTGATGGATTTTCACGGTAGCGGGATTGAAAGGATGATGGATATCACAGCTCAGGCCGGTGCGGCCGGTTATGCGATATTCGACGATCTGGCACGCGACGATCTGGTTTCAAATCTGCTGATGCTCTACGGTCTGCATCCGATGGATATTAGAGATCGCGTATTGAATGCGATCGAAAAAGTTCGACCCTCATTAAACCTGCACGAAGGCGATGTCGAGCTGCTCGGTATCGACAACGGCGTTGTAAATTTGCGGCTAAAGGGGAGTTGCGACGGCTGTCCGTCGTCGGCGCTGACGCTCAAACATACGATCGAAGATGCGATCTACGCCGCAGCGCCTGACGTAACCGCAATCGAGGTCGAAGGCGTCGCCGCGAAAGCGGGAACGAATGGATTTGTCCAGATTGGAAACCCGAAGAAGCATGTTTATGAAACATGCGAGTTTGTCGCTATAGCGGGTTGAAATATCGATCATTTATGGAGCAAACCTACAACGTCCTCAGCCGTTTTGTCCGATCTCGCGTTCCGGTCGAGCGCTGTGATCTGTGTGCAAAAGAAGTGGCGAGCGGCCATCCGCATCTGCTCGAACCAGCCTCACGCCAGATACATTGTGCGTGCGACGCTTGCGCGATCCTCTTTAGTAACCAGGGGGATTCGCGTTATAAGCGCGTTCCGCGTGACATCAAATATCTCAGGGACTTTCGATTGACCGATCTGCAATGGGGAAGCCTGATGCTCCCTATACAACTCGCTTTTTTTTTCCACAGCACGCCGGACGATCGGCTGATCGCACTTTACCCAAGTCCCGCCGGTGCAACCGAATCCACGCTGCCGCTTGACGCCTGGGGCGAGATAGCCGCCGAGAATCCTGAATTGCGAAGCCTCAGGCCGGACGTGGAAGCTCTGTTAGTTAACCGGGTCGGTGAAAAACGCGAATATTTCATTGCGCCGATCGATGAGTGCTATAAGCTTGTCGGGCTTATTCGCGCCAAATGGCACGGACTGTCCGGCGGAACCGAGGCATGGGCCTCGATCAACGGATTTTTTACCGAGTTGAAGGACCGGTCGGTGGCTGCAAAAGAGGTGGCAAATGCCTGATCTTAATTTCGAGGTCGAAGGAGCCGAAGCCGTGCCTTACGCGGCCGCACCGCTTTTGAATCTGAAAGTGCGGGTAACCAACGCCGACATGCACGAATCGATCCAGAGCGTGATGCTCCGCTGCCAAATACAGATCGAGACGACCAGGCGGCAATATTCGCCCGACGAACAAGCAAAGCTTTTCGAACTTTACGGCGAACCGGAACGCTGGGGACTGACGCTGAAAACACTGCTGTGGACCCACACCAGCATGGTCATTACACAGTTCAAAGAAAGCGTTATGGTCGATATGCCGGTGCCGTGCACGTTTGATTTCAATGTCGCGACGACCAAATATTTTGACGGCCTCGACGCGGGTGATATTCCATTGTGTCTTTTGTTTAGCGGCACGATTTTCTATTACGACGATGAAGGCGCCTTGCAGACGGCGCAGATATCGTGGGAAAAAGAGGCAAGTTACCGACTGCCGATAAACGTCTGGAAGCAGGTGATGGATCTCTATTATCCGAACAGCGCGTGGCTCAACATCCGCAAGGACGTTTTCGACAGATTGCAGGAGTATAAGATGAGACGCTCGATCCCGAGCTGGGAAAAGGTGTTCGAGAGTCTACTGCCGGCCGAAACCGAGAAGGGGAATATGGCCGCAGGGACGAATTAAAGTGTACGAGGTTCTGTTTTGCTTTTGACTTATAAATTGCCTCCACCTTCAGGTTGAGGCAACTGAAAAAAAGAAAAGTCTGCACATTACTTGTGGATACGGGTTTAAGACTGGTGGAAAAGATCGCCGATGCTGTTCTCTATGAGGGCTATATGCTCTATCCGTATCGTGCGTCTTCCGTTAAGAATCGACAGCGTTTTAACTGGGGAGCACTTGTCCCGAAAGCCTTCAGCGACGCTCAGCTTGGCACCGAAGCATGGGAAATGCGGACTGAATGCCTGGTCGTTGGCAGCAGCAATACCGAACTGAATATCAAGGTGCGTTTCCTGCAGTTGACGAACCGTGAGATTGGAAAGTTTGCGGAGCTGTCGGATGAGATCTCGACGGATTTCGAGCTTGTTTCATCGTTAGATATAGACGGACGTCTCTATCAGTCCTGGCAGGAAGCCGTCGAACGCGAAATAGTGCTTCCGGCCATCAGTTTAATGGAAACCGACAATGGCGGACTTTCATTTGCGTTTCCCGAAACTCACGACGTCGAAGCGATTCGCGACTCCTCAAAAAACGTCGCGGGATTGATCGTTCGCACGCAAAGCGAGATCAGTGGTGAAATCAGCCTGAGTATTGATTCACACTCGGCAAGTGGACTTCATAAAGTGGCTGTACTCATCAGAAACACGACTCCTTTTGAAAATACCACGACGTCCAATCGTGAGGATGCTCTGCTCAGTTCGATCGTATCGACACACACGATCCTGAATGTGGAGGCTGGTGAATTCATCTCGCTACTTGATCCGCCGGAGGAGTTTGCCGAAGCGGCAGCCGCCTGCGAAAACAAAGGCGCATACCCGGTTCTGGCCGGGCCGGACGGTTCGCGTGACTGCATGCTGTCGTCGCCGATCATTCTTTACGATTACCCGCAGATAGCTCCGGAAAGTGCGGGCGATTTGTTTGACGGCACCGAGATCGACGAGATTTTGACACTCCGGATCATGACTCTGACCGATGAAGAAAAGCGTGAGATGCGTTCCGTTGACGATCGCGCCAGAAAAATATTGGAACGCACGGAAATGATGCCAGAAGAACAATTATTGAAGATGCACGGAGCCCTTCGCGGACTGAACAAGAGCAAAAAGGCTAATTATGGATGAGCTTGAATGGCAATTGCTTGAGGAGAAAAGCGAGCTCGCGGATGTTACGGTGGACGGCGTCGAGCTAAGAACCGGTGACCGCGTACGGCTCAAGCCGCGTGTCGGCGGCGACATATTCGACATCGCTTTAGCGGGACAGGTCGCCGTGATTGAATCGATCGAACAGGATTACGAAAATAATGTACATCTGGCGGTCGTGCTCGACGACGATCCGGGTAAGGACTTGGGAATGCTGCGGCAGCCTGGGCATCGGTTCTTTTTTACTCCGCAGGAGGTCGAGCTGTTTCTGCCGGGCGAGTTCGACAATTGACCGGCATTAAATCGAGATATGCACACGGTAGAGCGTAAAAATCAAGATTTCCGACCCGCGACTCCGCGATCCGCGATCCGCGATCCACAGTCTATTTTGATCGCCTGCATTGGCAATATATTTCTCGGCGACGATGCGTTCGGGTGCGAGGTGGCGAAATTGCTTGCTGAGCGAAAACTGCCTGACGATGTGAAGCTGGTGGATTTTGGGATACGCAGTTTCGATCTCGCTTACGCTCTGATGGGCGGCTTTAAAACGACCATTTTTGTCGATGCCAGCCCGCGCGGCGGCGACCCGGGCACGATCTATGTGATCGAGCCGGACAGAGCACAGATCGAAGCTATCGACACAGCAAACACGCCCTTCGAACCGCACGGAATGAACCCGATGAAGGTTCTGAGCATGGTCAAATCGCTGGGCGGCTCTTTTAAGAGAATTGTAGTCGTCGGCTGTGAGCCGCAGTTCACCGGCGAGGACCGCGAAGGTTTTATGGGGTTGAGCAAGCCGGTCGAGGCTTCGCTCGGAAAAGCGGTCGAGGTAATAGAGCGACTTGTTGCGGACATTTTGGCGGAGAGTGCCAAAAATGGCAACAGTGTAGTTAGTTTTGAGCAAAAAGGGGGTTAAAGGTAATGCGCGAAAATATGGATATGGAACGAAGAGAAAGCGGAATCGACAGCCGCCGGGAAAGATCGGGCGGTTTTTCGATCTGGCATGTCGTCGGCAGTATTGCGCTGGTCAGTCTGGCGGCACTGGTTATTGTAAGTCTCCCGGACATCAGCCGTTATATAAAGATCAGTCGGATGTAGTAAGGCCGCCTATTTTGAAAAACAAGGAGAATATCTCTATGAAAAATAACAGGGCTATACTGAAAAATAATGCGGCCGGCTTTGGTCTAATCATGCCGTTACTGCTTATTATTTTGATCGGATTGATAGTCGCAGTTGCGATGCACTTGATTACGGCATTGGCGGCTCTCGGTCTTTTTGTGTTGGCATTTATCCTCATCGTATTTTTTGCTGGGTTGCCTGATCTGATGAGATATATGCGGATCAGCAGCATGTAAACCTAATTTATGCACGAACTTTCGATAGCGATGAGCATCGTCGAAGGCGCGTCCGAAGAGTCAGCACATCACCCCGGCTGGCGGGTCGATGCTGTCCGTTTAAAGCTCGGTCACTTGTCCGGCGTGGTAAAGGACGCGCTGCTGTTTTCGTATGAGATCGCCTGCGAAGGCACGCCGCTCGCGGGATCGCGATTAGAGATCGAGGAAGTCTTTGCGGCCATTTTTTGTCGCAAGTGCGATGCAGAGCGTGAGGTCGCATTGATCCAGGATTTTCGCTGTCCGGTTTGCGGCACGGCGTCGTCCGAGGTCGTCCGCGGGCGCGAGCTTTTGATAGTCGGTTTGGAGCTGAAAGAAGAATATGCAGCCTCGGCTTGTTGAAGTAAGAAGAAATGTTCTGAAACAGAACGACATATTGGCGGCGGAACTTCGCCGCCGATTCAAGGAGTCAGGTGTTTTTGTCACGAGCCTGGTTTCAAGTCCGGGGACGGGCAAGACCGAGTTCTTAGAAAAAACTCTTACTTTGCTCAAACCGAGATGCAGGGTCGCTGCACTCGTCGGTGATTTGGCGACGGCGAACGATGCCGAGCGGCTCGAACGCTCGGGAGTTCCCGTTAGGCAGATCACAACAGGAACGATCTGTCATCTCGAGGCGCAGATGGTCGAGAATGCTCTCGCCGATTGGGACCTGAGCGATCTTGACTGCCTTTTTATCGAAAACGTCGGAAATTTGGTTTGTCCGGCGAGTTACGATCTGGGCGAAAACCTGCGTATTGTGCTGATGTCAGTCACCGAAGGCGAAGACAAGCCGCTCAAATATCCGACCATCTTCAACACCGCGGATGTCGCCGTCATCACAAAAATGGATCTCGCGGATGCGGTCGGTTTTGACCTCATGGCCGCCCGCGAAAGCATTCAGTCGGTACGGCCCGGAATGAAAATAATCGAGATGTCGGCGAAAAGCGGTGCTGGCATGGACAAGTGGCTGGAGTTTTTACAAGAGCACAGAGAGGAACGTCGGCAGACAGCGGCTTGAAATCGTATGGGAATGCGTACGCAAATTTTAGTTCGGGGCACCGTCCAGGGAGTCGGTTTTCGGCCGTACGTATTTTCTCTTGCGACAAAGCGATCGCTAAAAGGAACCGTTCTTAACAATTCCACCGGAGTCGTGATCGAAGTCGAAGGCAGCGAGGAATCGATCGGCCGGTTTGTCGATGACATTGGGTTAACACCTCCGCCGCTTTCGATCATCGAATCCGTCGAACTTAAACATCTTCAACACGGAGCGAACTTTAGCGATTTTCGGATCGTTGAGAGCAATTCAAACGGCGTGGCGCAATTGCCGGTTTCGGCAGATGTAGCGACCTGTGACGACTGCCTTCGTGAATTATTCGACCCGAACGACCGGCGGTATCGGTATCCTTTTACCAACTGCACTAACTGCGGGCCTCGATTCTCGATCGTTGAAGGCTTGCCGTATGATCGCGAACGGACGACGATGCGCGAATTTGAAATGTGCTGCAATTGCCGGGCGGAATATGAGGACCCTTTGAACAGAAGATTTCATGCCGAACCTACTGCATGTGCAAAATGCGGACCTCAGCTATTCCTGTCAGAACCGCTTGTGGCAACGGGCGGGTTTGAACCGCAAAGATACAACGATGCGGGAGAAGCCGGAAGCGCGGGCCGCAGTGAGTGTGTTGAAAACGATGCAGTAATTGTCAAAGCAAAGGAGTTTTTACAAAAAGGAAAAATCCTCGCGATAAAAGGGCTTGGCGGTTATCATTTGGCATGTGATGCCCTAAACGCAGATGCTGTAAATCGGCTTAGGCAAAGAAAATATCGGGAGGATAAGCCGTTTGCATTAATGGCTCCGTCGGTCGATGTCGTTCGTCATTATTGCGACGTTTCTGACACCGAGGCCGACCTTTTGAAGTCGCGTGAGCGTCCGATCGTATTGCTCGATAAAAAAAACAATTTACTTTCCGATCAAGACATTCCCGATAGTATCGCACCGGGCGTGAAAACTCTGGGCCTTATGCTGCCGTACACGCCGCTGCACTATTTGCTGTTTGAGGGATTAGACCGACCGCTGGTAATGACAAGCGGCAATATTTCCGACGAGCCGATCTGCTATCGCGACCGCGAGGCTGCGCACAGATTGATGAACGTCACCGATTATTTTTTGACAAATGACCGGCGAATACACATCCGTACGGATGACTCGATAGTTCGAACTCCGCAATCCGCAATCCGCAATCCGCAATCTGCAATCGTACTGCGTCGTTCACGCGGATTCGCACCCGCTCCCGTCAAAACCTCGTTCAAATTTAAGAAGCCGATTCTTGCCTGCGGAGCGGAACTTAAGAATACCTTTTGCCTTGCACGCGGCGATCACGCATATATTTCGCATCACATCGGCGACCTTGAAAACCTTGAAACATTAGGTTCATTTACTAAGGGAATCGAACATTTTAAGCAACTTTTCGACATCCGCCCCGAGGTTGTCGCGTACGATCTGCACCCTGAATATCTTTCGACGAAATATGCACTGAAATGCGACGAGATCGATGCGAAGATCGGTGTTCAGCATCATCACGCACACATTGCGAGCTGTATGGCCGACAATGGTGCGACAGGCGAATTGATTGGCGTGGCGATGGATGGACTTGGTTTCGGCACCGATGGCAAACTATGGGGCGGCGAGTTTTTTGTCGCGGATTTCAAACATGCCGACAGAGTTGCGCACCTCGATTACATTCCTCTGCCGGGCGGTGCAATGGCTATACGAGAACCGTGGCGGCCGGCGTCGGTTTATCTACAACGGACTTTCGGAGACGATTTTTTGAATTTGGATTTGCCCTTTATCAAAGGCTTGAACCGAAACGAGTGGAAGACGCTGGATCGAATGGTACAGACCGGAACAAACTGTCCGGAGACATCGAGCATGGGACGGCTTTTTGATGCTGTATCGGCCTTGCTAGGCGTTCGCAGCGTGGTGAATTACGAGGGCCAGGCCGCTATCGAGCTTGAAGCGATCGCGGACGAATGCGGCAGCGAAAGTTATCAATTCGAGGTTTCAGACGGTGGTCTAATCAAGACTGAAAACGTAATTAGAAACGCGGTGGAAGATTTGCTCGACGGGCGCTCCACGAGCGAAGTTTCCGCCAAATTCCATTTGTCGGCAGCAAATTTGATCGCGACCATGGCTCGCTCGATCCGCGATGAACGGCGTCTGAACAGGGTCGCGTTATCCGGCGGCGTTTTTCAAAACATGCTTTTGCTGCGGCAAACTTGTCGCCTGCTTGAATCGGATGGATTTGACGTGCTGATCCATCGCCGCGTTCCGACTAACGACGGCGGAATTTCGTTGGGACAAGCGGCGATTGCAAATGCACTTTTAGAGTCCGCGCTTTAGCGTGTTCTTGATCGCAGAAGAGACGAATTTTTTAACATTCAGGAGAATCATCTATGTGTCTGGCTATTCCGGGAAAGGTCGTTGAGATCGTCGATGTGGAAAATCATATCGCAAAGGTCGAGGTCGGAGGGGTTCGGCGGGCGGTCAATATCGGGATGCTCGACGACATAGTGCTCGGCGATTATGTGCTTGTGCATGTCGGATTTGCGATGAGCAAGATCGATGAGATCCAGGCGCACGAAACGCTGCGTCTTCTACAGGAACTAGGTACGTATCAGGAAGAATTTGCTCAATTCCAGACCGCGCTCGATTGAGGTTGTATGAATAAGACAATCGAAGATTTTTCACAATCGTTTTATCCCTTTCTGCATGAAGAAAATGAGAGACCGCATGAGTTGATGGAACAGCTCCGTTTCTCGCTTTTGGCAAAGGCTCGTGAAAGCGTCGAGGTAAAACAGCGATTTTTTGAGGAAAACAAGGATGGCATTCTCGCGGCTTCGCTGACGCTCGCAAGAGCTTTCACAAAAGGGCGAAAGCTGCTCGTATGCGGCAACGGAGGCTCGGCGACGGACGCGCAGCATGTCGCGGTAGAGTTCATGCATCCGATCACGGTCGGGCGCAAAGCTCTCCCGGCGATCTGCCTGAATAACGATATGGCGATGGTCACGGCCGTGGCCAACGACGTCAGCTTTGCCGACGTTTTCGTCAGGCAAATAATCGCACTTGGAAAAGAAGGCGATGTCCTTATTGCAATATCGACCAGCGGCAACTCGGAAAATTTGCTGCACGCATTTCAGACGGCACAACGGATGAATCTGTTTACAATCGGTTTTGCCGGCGACGAAGGCGGTAAAATGGAGGAAATGAAGAAGCAGGGACTGATCGATCATTGCTTCACGGTCCCGACCTCTAGCATTCATCGCATTCAGGAATCGCACGTCACGCTTTATCACATCATGTGGGACTTGGTGCACGAATTTTTGCAGAATACGGCGTTGTTGTCAGAACCGCCTGCGTAAGCAGGCGGTTCCGACAAGAGGATTTATGAAATACATAGACGAATACCGGCAGAGCGATCTGGCGAAGACGCTGGCGGAAAAAATTGCTCAAATGACCGACAAGCCTCTGAAGCTGATGGAAGTTTGCGGCGGTCATACCCACGCTATTTTTAAGTACGGCATCGAAGATTTGCTGCCGCCGAATATCGAAATGATACACGGACCGGGCTGTCCTGTATGCGTGATTCCGTTGGGCCGCACCGACGATTGTATTTCTCTTGCGCTGCAGCCAGGGGTTATTTTTACGACGTTCGGCGATATGATGCGGGTTCCGGGGTCGAATACGAATTTATTTGACGCAAAGGCGGCCGGTGCGGATGTTCGGATGGTCTATTCGCCGCTCGACGCGCTCAAGATCGCAAAAAATAATCCGGAACGTCACGTAATATTCCTCGCTCTCGGTTTTGAAACGACATCGCCTTCGACTGCGATGACAATTTTGCAGGCTGCAAAAGACAAGGTCGAAAATTTCAGCGTTTTTTGCAATCACATCATGATCGTGCCTTCATTAAAAGCAATGCTCGATTCTCCCGATCTGCAGCTTGACGGTTTCGTCGGGCCCGGGCATGTCAGTACAGTGATCGGCACCAGGTGTTACGAATTTGTACCCAAGGAATACGGTAAACCTCTGGTCGTTACGGGTTTTGAGCCACTCGATATCCTGCAGTCGGTTTATATGATCGTCAAGCAAATCGTTGAGGCCCGGGCCGAGGTCGAAAATCAGTATGGCCGCGTCGTTGAACGAAATGGTAATCGAAAAGCTCTTGAGGCCCTGGCCGAAGTTTTCGAGCCGCGAAGATTTTTCGAATGGCGAGGGTTGGGATCTATCGCGCACAGCGGAATGAAGCTCAGGGAAAAATACGCGCCTTTCGATGCAGAACTTAAGTTTGAGGTACCTGGTTTGCGGGTTGCCGATCCAAAGGCGTGTCAGTGCGGCGAGATACTGAAAGGCGTGAAAAAGCCGTGGGAATGCAAAGTATTCGGGACGGCATGCACGCCGGAAACGCCTATCGGCTCCTGCATGGTCTCAAGCGAGGGAGCATGCGCGGCGTATTATAATTTCGGCAGGCTCTCAAAAATAGCACAGCGTTCCGCTCACGTATAAACATGGCCGAATCATTTGCAGCAAGTCCGCTTTTCGAACGCGTCGAGCGAGCGCGACGGCGAAAACACAAAATTCGCGAAACGAACATCACCCTTGCGCACGGCAGCGGCGGACGCGCCATGCACGACCTGGTCGAAGGTCTCTTTCTGGATTATTTCAAAAATCCGTTCCTCGAAAAGCTCGAAGATCAAGCCGTTTTCGATGTGAACGGCGCAAAACGAATGGCCTTCACCACAGACTCGTATGTTGTCGATCCGATATTTTTCCCCGGCGGCGATATCGGCAGGTTGGCAATTCATGGCACGGTCAACGATCTGGCTATGAGTGGTGCTCGACCGCTTTATCTATCGGTTGGGTTCATTCTTGAGGAGGGTCTGCCGATCGAAGATCTGCGTCGTATTTGCGCATCGATGCAGGAAGCCGCGCAAGAGGCGGGCGTGCAGATCGTAACGGGTGATACAAAGGTCGTCCAGAAGGGCGGAGCCGACAAGATTTTTATTAACACGTCGGGTGTAGGCGTGCTCGAACGCGCAGTAAATATTTCAGCGGCGAACGCCCGTTCGGGCGACAAGGTTATTGTCAGCGGAACGATCGGCGATCATGGTACGACGATCCTGATCGCCCGCGGCGAGCTGGAATTGGAAACCGATATCGAAAGCGATTCGGCTCCGCTCAATTTCCTGGTCGAGGAAATGCTCGACGAAGCTGCAAAGCTCGGAGATGTAAATGCGATCAGGGCTTTGCGCGACCCGACGCGCGGCGGCGTCGCGACCACATTGAATGAAATAGCCATGAGCTCGGACGTTTACATTGAAATTCGCGAGGAGCTAATTCCGGTTCGCGAAGAGGTCAAAGGATCTTGCGAGATCCTCGGGCTGGATCCTCTTTATGTAGCCAACGAAGGCAAGATTGTGGCAATCGTCTCATCAGAAGCTGCGGACGAAATTCTCGCGCGAATGCAGAAAAATATTTACGGCGGCGGAGCCTGCATTATAGGCGAGGTAAAAACGGAACCTCAGGGAATAGTGTCAATGACGACCGGTTTTGGAGGCACGCGAATCGTCGATATGCTTGCCGGCGAACAACTGCCCCGCATTTGTTGACCGGCTTAGCAAATTGGGGAGCGGCGGCAATTCATGTAGAAATTTCGCAGGAGTATCATGAAAGGGTTCGATGCTCATTTTGCCGAACAGGTTTTGGTAATTTAGGTCAGGCGAAAGATGGTTGCAAGATGGTTGCACTTTCCTGAATCAGCATCTATTACGAGATGTAAGTGAAATGCTGGAAAGTATTAATGTGAAACGTTTTGAGCGTTTTTGACAAAATATAAAAACCACCCAAAATCGCTTGGGGTGCGAGAGGTCGTGAGTTCAAATCTCGCCGTCCCGACCAAACAGAAAAGGC
>JBQTJB010000231.1:0-19644 GCA_052387555.1 Blastocatellia bacterium
GCCGAAGACCCGCTCATCATCCTCTACACCTCCGGCACGACCGGCAAGCCAAAAGGCATTGCACACACGCATGCGAGTTTTCCGATAAAGGCGGCGCAGGATATGGCTTTCGGCACGGATGTCGGCAAAGGCACGCGCATTTGCTGGTACACTGACATCGGCTGGATGATGGGGCCGTGGCTGATCTACGGAGCATTGATAAACGGCGCGACGATCTGCATTTATGACGGAGCGCCGGACTATCCGACACCTGATCGAATGTGGGAATTTTGCGCAAAGCATAAAGTCGAAATCCTCGGCATCTCGCCGACTTTGATACGAGCTTTGTCGAATTGCGGTGACGATCTTCCCAAAAAACACGACCTGAGTTCCCTTCGTGCCTTCGCGTCAACCGGCGAGCCGTGGAATCCCGCGCCGTGGTGGTGGCTTTTTGAAAAGGTCGGCGGCAGCAAATTGCCTATCATCAACTACAGCGGCGGCACCGAGATCTCGGGCGGCATTTTGATGGGCAATCCGCTGCTGCCGATCAAACCTTGTTCATTCCCTGCTCCGTGTCCGGGAATGGACGTTGACATCCTCGACGAAGACGGCAATCCCGTCGAGCCAGGCAAGGTCGGCGAACTCGTCATCAAACAGCCCTGGATCGGAATGGCACGCGGCTTTTGGCAGGAAAAGGAACGCTATATCGAAACCTACTGGAGCCGCTTCAAAAACATTTGGGTTCACGGCGATTGGGCTATGCGTGACAAAGACGGCCATTGGTTCATCCTCGGCCGCAGCGACGACACGCTAAAGGTCGCCGGCAAACGCGTTGGGCCGGCAGAGGTTGAATCGCTCCTTGTCGCTCACCCGCTCGTCACCGAAGCCGCGGTGATCGGCGTCCCCGACGAGGTAAAAGGCACCGCGATGGTCGCATTCGTGGTGTTGAATGATGAATTCAGAATCCAGAATGCTGAATCCGCGCCTTCCGAAAACTCACCACTCACCACTCACCACTCATCACTAGAAACCGAGCTGAAAGCTCTGGTTTCGAAGGATATGGGCAAGCCACTCGCTCCGTCAAAGATCCACTTCGTCTCCGCCCTGCCAAAGACCCGCAACGCCAAAGTGATGCGCCGTGTTATCCGTTCGGCCTACCTCGGCGAAGACCCGGGCGATCTCTCCGCTCTCGAAAATCCACAGGCTGTTGATGAAATCGGATATCTTAGCTCGTAACATTTTTGTTACAATGCGGCGTAATGGCGAAAGCACAGCCTATTGTCCAACGAACTGGCGCGAATGATCCGCAGACGTGGTTAGCGGAAGTTCTTCGGGTGCGTTTTGCAGACGTTCTTCGCTATCGTGAGGCAGCTCTGGACGCTTCGCAGATCGATGGCGTCCATGACATGCGCGTAGCCATCCGGCGATTGAGGAGCGTCATCCGTGACTTTGTCGAGATCACCGACAAATTTCCACTCCGAAGCCTGCGCAAAACTCTAAAAAGGCTTGCCTATTCGCTCGGCAATGTGCGTGACATCGATGTTTTTGTGTTAGCTCTTGAAAAGATGTCGGAACGAGCAGGAAAAGATTCTGTCCGGACTGGAATTGCCGCGATCGTTGCGGAATACCGCGACAACCGGCAGGCCGCTCATGCCGATCTTGTGAAAACGTTGTCGGATGAATTTGCGACGGACCTGGAAAGGCGGTTTGCAGCAGCAATTGAGATTTCGCTGCGCCAGCGTGGCCTCTTTCAGGTTTCCAATGTTCAAGAGGCCGGCGGAAAGGTGATTTCCAAATGCCTCAAGGATTTTCTGAATTTAAGCGAATCGATCTATTTCCCGTCCGCCACGGAGCGGCTGCACCGGCTTCGTATCGCCGGAAAACATCTTCGCTATGCGATTGAACTTTTCTCGGAAGCATTTGGCGATGAGATCGGCACTTTTGCGGAAGAAACTCGCGGCATGCAATCCCATCTCGGCGAAGTACACGATTGCGATGTCTGGTTTGCCCAACTCCGCAGCCGTCTGACCAACGGAAAACGAAAACTCGCCATTGACCCGGCCGAACGCGATGCCGCAGCGTGGCTTATGTCCCAATTCGTCCGCCGCCGCATGAAAGCCTATAGATCGGCGCTGGCTCTATGGAATGAATGGGAAGCCGACGGCTTTGCCGACCGACTTTCAAATCTGATTCTAAGAATTTAAGCTAGAACATGAAATTCCAGCTCCGAACCTAAACACGATGTCAGAAGTGCTGCCAACTTTGTTCACCATCGGACACGGGCGGCATTCGTTCAATTATTTTCTTGAATTGCTTAGGCAATTTGAGATCGAGTTTCTTTGCGATGTGCGGAGCGTGGCGCGGTCGCGTTGGCCGCAGTTTAATGGAAGGGTGCTAGGAGAATTGTTGAATGAGAACGGCATTGGTTATGAGCATTTGCCCGAAACCGGCGGCAGGACGAAACCGAAACCTGAGGACCTTGCGTGGGGAATAGACCGTATTATCGAGATAGCGTCTGAGGTGCCGACGGTACTGATGTGTTCCGAGTCGCACCCGCTCTCGCAGCACAAAATACCACGTGCAAATTGTCACCGCATCGGCATGCTTGCCCCGATGCTTAGAGCAAAAGGCGTCAGTCGGATAGTTCACATCCTTCCCGACGGTCGCTCAATCGAATTCGATGAATCCGCCTTTCCTTCGATCTGGTAACGCCGCGTTCGCGGCAACCAGCAGATAACTGCCTTCTTGTATTTTCGATACGCGTCGCCAAAACGCGCCTCAAGGTCATCTTCCTCAAGCGGGCGAAATATTAACTGCCAAATTGCAGAACCCATCAAGGCATAAACAACAACTAACGGTGAACCGAGAAATAGAGCGACAGCAAGTCCTTGCCCGACGCCCGAAAGTGCCATTGGATTTCGGACAAAAGAATACGGCCCGCGAATAACAAGTACCGTCGCATGATCAAGCGGCAGCGGAGTGCCTTTCCCGATACTGGACATTATGTACGCCGAAATAATGCCAAGCAAACTGATCGCAACAAATAAAACGGCAGCAAGCGGTTTTTGAAAGATGAATTGCAAGCGCGTGATACCAAGCCTATCCTCAATGATGGTTATCAGAAATGGAAATACGGCTAGAATGATCGTCCAAACCAAAATAATTTGAGTAAAAGTCTTAATTAAGATCCACTTTGTTGAAGTTTCCACGGCTTGTCGGAATATTGTTTTGTTGAAGGACAGACCTACGGCAAAGGCTCCACTCCAGATCATTGCCGGTATCATCAAGGTTACACCTAGCCAGCCGACGTCCGTGATCAGCGCGAATGTAAGACAATAAACGGCCGCATAACTAACTGAGCCGGTAACAAACCATGATGCGATTTGAAGATATCGATGATTTCGTAAACATAGCCATGCGGCTGCCAGAGAGCCGGCGCCCAAGAATGAAAGATCCGTAAACCAAAATGCCATCAATGATATTTGCGAGCCGTCTTCAAGTTGAAAGTATTTCCGAATTGAAGGCTCAACGTAAAGTACGACCCACCAGAGAAAAACACTTGTTCCCTGAATAAGAAAATATATTGCAGCCGAGCGTCGGACCTTTTCCATCTGATTGGTAAACTTATTTGAGCAAAAATGTAACAGCCGACGGGGATTATGTCCAAACCGCTCACAACGCAACTTTTAAAATCAGCCTCCCAAGAGCTTTCGCAACGCGACAAGCATTTGCTCAAAGTGTTCGAACTCTACGGCCCGCCGCCGCTTTGGGATCGCGAGCCGGGTTTTGCTACGCTGCTCCACATTATTCTCGAACAGCAAGTCTCGCTCGCCTCGGCAAAAGCGTGTTATGACAAATTAGCTATGCGGCTGGGACAGGTAACGCCGGAAAGATTTCTGACTTTGAATGATTCCGAATTAAAAAAGGATGGATTTAGCCGGCAGAAAACCAGCTATGCTAGGCATTTATCCGAGGCGGTTCTGGAAAAGCGTATAGACCTAGATGGTTTGCATCGTTTGCCCGATGCCGATGTAAAAAAGGAATTGATAAAGCTCAAAGGCATCGGAGAATGGACGAGCGACATTTATCTGCTGATGGCTCTGCTGCGGCCGGATGTTATGCCAAAAGGCGACATCGCCTTGCACGCCGCCTGGCACAAGTTAAGCGGCGAACCAAAGCCATCGTCGGATGAATTTCTTGTAATTGCCGAACGCTGGAAACCCTATCGCTCGGTCGCCGCACGGCTGCTTTGGCATTTCTACTTAAGTGAAAGGCGAAAACCCAAGCGGTAGCGAGGGTGACGGTTTACAACAAGGCACACTCTCTACCGGTCGTGTTTCCGCCTACACTGTGCTAATTTTTGAACCGATGAAGATTCTCGACGTAGGCTGTGGGACAAACAAATACGAAGGCGCGATAGGCCTCGATAACAATCCACGAACGGCGGCGGACGTTATCCACGATCTTGGATCGATTCCTTATCCGTTTGAGGATAATGAGTTCGATCTGATCGTCTCACGCCATGTTGTCGAACACGTTCCCGACGTGATGGAGTTCGTCTGTGAACTGCACCGCATATCAAAACCTGGCGGCAGGATCAGCTTACTTACGCCGCATTATACAAATCCGGACTGGGCAAACGACCCGACACACAGAAATCATATTAATTCGTACACCTTCAACACATTCATGCCCGGTCGACAGGTTTTCGGTTTCTACACCAATATTCAGCTAAAACCCGTCAAATGCTACGTCTCGCTACTTTCGTTGTGGCGGGCATTGGGAATCGAGTTTCTCGTAAACATCGACCAAAAGGCTCCATCAATGCGGTTTCTTCGTAAGTTTTGGGAGCATTATTTGAGCTATGCGTTTCGCGGAAAGGAGATTCATTTTGAATTCGAGGTCGTGAAAGGATTAACCACTAAAAACACAAAGGCAGGAAAATAAGAAACTATTTATTCATTGCGGCAATTTTTTTTCAGCCAACTATTCCCGAACATCTAATCATCTGTTATCGTTAGAATCTCCTAAGTTTTCCTTTCCCAAGAGGTTTTTCATGAGAAATAAGTTATTCGCTTTTGTTGCCGCAGCCGTTTTGGTTTTGAATTTCACCGGCTCTCTCGTTGCCGATTCCACGTCGAAGACTCTCGCACGTGCCCGCTTAAATCAGTTGGTTGCAGTGCTGCCGCAATCGGACGCCATCGTAACTATTGACATCAAAAGGTTTTTCGGCGAAGCTCTGCCGAAGCTGCTTTCCGGCAACCAGAAATTGATGTCCGAGGTTATGGCGTGCATCGAAGAAATGAAGTCAACGACTGGTATCGAGATCCGTCAGTTCGATCATGTCGCCGCCGGCATGACAATAAAAAAGAGCAAGGAAAAGGAATACGATTTCGAGCCGGTAATTACGGCCCGCGGCGACGTGAGTTCTAGTTCGGTCATCGAAAACGCGAAAAAAGCCTCCGGCGGCAAGTACAAAGAGGAACGTGTAGGTTCCAGGGTAGTGTTCATTTTTGCTGCAAAGAAAGTGATCGCAAATACCACTCCGGCTACAGTGACCGGAAAAGACGCCGAAGCGGTCCAAAAAGCCGTCAAAAAGCTCTCGGATGAGATAGCGCTGACCGCTGTTGACGCCAATACCGTCGCTTTCGGCACACCTGCACGGGTTCGTGAAATTATTGAAGCAAAAACGAAAATTTCCTCGGAATTGACGGGATTGTTAAACCGAAAAGAGATCGCCGTTGTAAATATGGCGGCAAAGGTTCCGTCGGGAATGAGCACGTTTCTGCCATTGGAAAATGATGAGCTGGGTCAGAATATCGATTCGATTCAATACGTGTTCGGAAACATGGATGTTGTCGGCGATCAAACAATGATGAGCATGACTGCCCGAACTCAGCAGATTTCGCAGGCAAAGAGCCTGCAAGAAACACTTGAGGGTCTCCAAAGTTTGGGAAAGGCACTTCTCGGCGGATCAAAGCGAGCCGATCAACAGGTTTATGCCCGCCTGATCGAAAACGTTAAGTTTTCACGGTCAGGTACAGAGATCAACATGGACCTCGCAATCGCCCAGAGCGATGTCGATGCCCTTGTTGCCATGATTAAGAAATAGAGCTTTTCTATCTAATTGAATAAGGGCCGTGAGATCGTCTTGCGGCCCTTGTCATTTTCGATTAACGCCTTCTGCGAAAGCCCTGATTGCGCGGCTTAGCGAATTGCTCGATATCGCGATTCATTCTTCCGCTTTCGTCAAAAAGCGGGTACAGCTGCGAGCCGCTTGAAAGATAGGCCGCGCGAAGCTCGACCGGCCGAGTTCCGGCCCTATTAATCACGCGAACCCGAACGCCGCGAACATCTTCTATCCAGCGAGCAAATTCCTCGGCGCGGCCGACGGTTGCCGAAAGCAGAAGCAGCCGAATTCGCGACGGCGTGAGTATTATCGCCTCTTCCCAAACATGGCCGCGCTCGTCGTCGGAAAGGTAATGGGCCTCGTCCAGAATTACGAAATCCGTGTTGACCTGTTCACCGCTTCGGAGAGCGTCAAATAGCTGGTTTCGGTAGATTTCGGTCGTGCCGACGATCAACGGAGCATCGGCGTTTTCTTTCCTGTCACCTGTCAGAATGCCGACATTCTCGGAGCCAAATTCGGCAGAAAATTCCGAATATTTCGAATTCGTAAGTGCTTTTAGCGGCGTCGTGTACCAGGCACGTTTCCCTTTTTCGAGCAGTCGGCGAATCTCTTCGCGGGCGATCCAAGTCTTTCCGCTGCCGGTCGGCGCGGTCACAAGCACGTCCTCCGAATCGATTGCCGCAAGTGCCTCAAGCTGAAAATCGTCGGGCTTAAATGCCGTTTGTTTCGGAACACCAATTCCAGACAGAAGCCTCTTGACAGCCTCCATCTGCTGTGGATTCTGGCGTGGTTCAGCGACACGGTCGGAACTTTCTCGTGCAAAATCGCGTTTACTTGATCGTTCGTTCCTATGACGGCTCGAGGGCTTGGAGCGCGAACCAGATCGGCTATTGTCGCTGCGGCGGCGTGGCATATAGCGTGATGTTAAATGTTTGAGAACACAAAGTCTAATGTTTTCAATCGCCGTTTCGACGTGTTAAAATGATAATTTGCATCGCAACTAAAATGCGGTGCTGAGCGTCTAACGCTAACGGCAGCCGCTTTTACTCGATATTTTTTTTACGCATTTATTATTTGCTTTATGTTCGAGCAGGAATTATTCAATCAAAACGCTACGGTGCCCGAACCGCACGAGGGCGACCTTTTTTACGATTACGAGATCAGGACATGGAACTTCTCGCCGCGAATCTACAAGATTTTGGCGGTTTCGGCGATAGTCAACATTCTTGGATTGTTCGTTTTCGCTCAAACAAATGTTCTGACGACTCGAGGATGCGACAGCCCTTTTGTCGGACGCGTTTGTCAGGTTCTGGATATGGCGTACGTCGGTACGGTTCTCTTCGGAACCGACCGCGAATACGTCGATATGGCTTATGAGAAAACAGACCTTGGCGATGCTGAAATTGTATGGATCGACCAGACGGGAGTAGCGCCACACTTCTCGTACCCGACGGGTTACTTTTACAAGGATCCTGCATTGGTGGCTGCGGAACAGTCAATTCCCGGTTCTGATGGTTTTTCGAGCTTTACAAATCCGATTCCGGGAGTTGCACCAAACCCTACGATCAACAACGACCTGGCCACAAAGGCGCCAAAGTTTCCGAAATATAACCCGAACGCCGTAAAAGGTGATGAGGTCGATTCGCCATTCGCGTTTGAAGGTGACGAGAACGCTGACCCCAGCGGACGAAAGGGCGGTCGGAAAGGAAATGCCAATAATACTAACGCAAACATCGACCCGGGCAAAAATCCGACGGTTGCAGATAACGACCCGAACAACAATACAAACACTCAGACGCCTGCAAACGGGACTTCAGCGATCGTAATAAACAAACGCCCTATGGTCGATTTGGCAAATTTTGTCAATGAACTGCGTGAGAAGAACCAGCTAAATCTCGAAAGCCCTTTTATCGTTAACGCAAAAGGCAAGCTGGACAAGACTGGCAAACTCGATCCGAAAACGTTCAAGTTTTTACCTTCTCAAGGCGATGAAAAGATGGTCGAGATTGTGGAGGAGTCGATATCTGCTTTCAACGTCGCAGGTTATTTGCAGTATCTTAAGGATCTCAGCGGCAAGGATTTTAATCTTTTACTTCAACAGGATGATATTAATATTTCGGCCGATGTGCGATCTGAAATGGAGTCCGACACTCGTGCAAAAGCCATAAAGAGCAGTATTGATTTGGCCATCTCAATTGCTAAATTAGCCAAAACGAAAGAAGGTGCCGACCAGAATGACAAAGACGATCTTCTTTTGCTCGAAAACGCAAAGGTCGAGGTAGAAGGCAAAAAAGTAATAATTCGGTTCGTCATACCCAAGGCAATTGCGCATCCGCTGATCCAGCGAAAACTTGCCGAACAAGCTGCCGAATTGAAAAAACCGAGCGGCAACGCAACCACCGGATCGAACAATAACACGGCTTCAAAATAAAGTTTGAACTGTAGAAAGAACCAAAACTCTATCCTCTATCTTACAACGCTCGGCGTGTATCTCGGGCTACTGCTCGTGGGCGGAACGCCGTGCGTTTTGGCGCAGCAGGCAGCTCTGACGAAAGAGTTCAATTTAAAGGACGAAATCGATAGACGTGACGATCCTGAGAAAGAGCCTACTGCAGACACTGGCTCTCTATCCAAGCATCTACAACTTTATCTACGGGAACTCGATGAATATTTCGATCGGGTTCGAAAGGCTGATGATCATCTTGGGTCATTGTATAGCAAAGATCCCGAGGCGGTATTGGACGTGCCTTGTCATGAACTTGGCGGTGCAGCAATTCCTTTTCACCTCAATACAAGTACTAGGACAATACTCCCCATTCTTTTGAATCCAGAATACCGGCAGACAAACTGGAGTTGGGCACCAATGGCTTGCAGGCCGCTGAACAACGCTGCCGAAGCGAAACTAAGATTCACCGAAATCGAAGTTAGCATAGACGGCAGGGACATTTTCACTTACCAGTTTGGGATGACATTCGACTCAAGATCGGATGCACTGGAGATTCTTGAAAGGTTCAAAAGCTCCTACGAAAACATCGATATGTTAGAGCTGAGTGCTCGACAGAAAGTTCTTTGGCAAAATACGAAACTTACTAAGAGTGACAACAAGGTTTTTATCGTCACACGACTCCCTCGCGGCTCGCTCGACTCGCTGCTTGCAACTGACGCAAAGTAGCGGCGAGCAAAGTTCTTCTTTAAAATCCAACTCGCCAATTAGTGTCCGTAGCCTGCACGTTAGTAATGGCTACTGTTAACACCAATCAACATTCAAATCCGAAACGACGTTTTTACGAAGTTTAGTAAGATTGAGGTTGAATCAAGATTGCGGTAGCCCTTACATGGCGAATGGCTACTGACACGGACTACAGACACAAGAGGAAATCATGGCAGTCAACAGTTTTGCAGATAAGTTAGTAAAAAAAGTATTCGGGTCGAGCAGCGACATTTTTTTGAAGAAGGTTAAGCCGGTCGTCGCCGAGATAAACGATTGGGAACCGAAGATCGAAAAGTTCTCGGATAGTGAGCTGAAGGCTCAGACGCCGAAGTTCAAAGAGACCATCGTCAAACATCTCGAAGGCATCGACGACAAGGTAGAACGCCGCAAGGCCGAGCAGGAAGTTCTGCACGACATTTTGCCTGAGGCTTTTGCGACTGTGCGAGAGGCATCGCGGCGCGTTACCGGAATGCGTCATTTCGACGTTCAGATGATCGGCGGCGTCGCTTTGCACCAGGGACGCATCGCCGAAATGCGAACGGGCGAAGGTAAAACGCTTGTCGCGACGCTTCCGTCTTATCTAAATGGATTGACCGGACGCGGCGTTAACGTCGTCACGGTCAACGATTATCTCGCCTCACGCGACGCGGAATGGATGGGCAAAATACACGAGTTTCTGGGCCTTTCGGTCGGCTGTATCCAAAACGATATGGACGACTACGAGCGTAAGGAAGCCTACGCCGCCGACATAACCTACGGCACGAACAACGAATTCGGATTCGATTATCTTCGCGATAACATGAAGTTCGACGTCGATTCGCTCGTCCAGCGTGATCATTATTTCGCGATCATCGACGAGGTGGATTCGATCCTGATCGACGAAGCCCGCACGCCGCTAATCATTTCCGGCGCGACCGACGACGCGACCGATAAATATTTCACAGCGAATGAAATAATTCCCCGCCTCGAACGCGGACACAAGGACGAAGAGACGAAGGTAACTACGGGCGATTTCCTTCTCGACGAAAAGAACCACTCTTCAGTTCTGACGGAACAAGGCGTCACGAAAGCAGAAAAGCTTCTTGGCGTCGGGAACCTCTACGATCCGGCAAATATGGATCTGCTCCATTGCGTCGAACAGGCGTTAAAGGCACACACGCTCTATAAACGCGATCATCACTACGTCGTGCAGGACGGCGAGGTAATCATCGTTGACGACTTCACCGGGCGCCTAATGCACGGCCGCCGCTGGTCGGACGGATTGCACCAAGCGGTTGAGGCCAAGGAAGGCGTCAAGATTGAGAAAGAAAACCAGACGCTTGCGACGATTACGCTGCAAAACTATTTCCGAATGTACGAAAAGCTGTCCGGCATGACCGGCACGGCTGAAACGGAAGCCGAAGAGTTCGGGACGACTTACAACATCGACGTCGTTATGATCCCGACCAATCAGGCGATGATCCGAAAAGATAATTCGGACATGATCTATCGCACGCTTCCGGAAAAATGGGATGCCGTAATTGAAGAAATAAAAGAACTTCACGGTCGCGGCCAACCCGTTCTGGTCGGTACTGTTTCGGTTGAAAATTCCGAATTGATCTCCGACAAACTAAAAGCTATGGGCATTAAGCACAACGTGCTGAACGCAAAATATCACGAACGCGAAGCCGAAATCGTCGCCCAGGCGGGACGCAAAGGCGCCGTTACCATCGCGACCAACATGGCCGGCCGCGGTACCGACATTCTGCTCGGTGGAAATCCGGAATTTCTTGCCGCCGACTATCTCCGCAAGATGGAAATCAATCCGGACGAAGCGGCGCCGGAGCAGTTCGAAGAGCAACTAAGGAAAGCAAAGGCCGTGGTCGCCGAAGAACATAAAGAAGTTGTCGGTGTCGGCGGTTTGCATATTCTTGGAACGGAACGGCACGAATCTCGCCGCATCGACAACCAGCTCCGCGGACGTGCCGGTCGCCAGGGCGATCCCGGTTCATCGAGATTTGTTTTGTCGCTGGAAGACGATCTGATGCGTATTTTCGCTGGCGATAAGGTTCGCTCGATGATGGAATGGCTGGGAATGGAAAAAGGCGTGGCTATCGAATCGCGAACGGTTTCCAGGCAGATCGAACGGGCGCAGAAAGCGGTCGAAGCACGCAACTTCGAAACACGAAAACACGTCCTCAAATACGACGACGTGATGAACAAACAGCGTGAGACGATCTACGGGCTGCGTCGGCAGTTGATGTTCGAACCCGAACACCGCGATTATCTTCTCGGGGAAACAGGCGTTGCACACGACCTCCTAAGCGATCTGACGCACAGCATGTTGAGCCTCGAAGCCGGCCCTGACGCATGGGACATCAACACATACGCCGCCGAGATCGAAAGCATCTACGCTCTCGATCCGGCACGCGACGCCAACGTCGATTTCAAACGGATGAATCCGGACGAGATCGAAGAAGCGATCTGGAAAAAAGCGTCGGCAAACTATGCTGCGAAAGAGAAAATCGCCGGCGAGGAGAGCTTGCGGGCGTACGAACGATACATAATGCTCAACATTATCGACTCGCAATGGAAAGATCATCTTGCTTCTATCGATCAAGTGAAACAAGGCATCGGGCTCGTCGGTTACGGCCAGAAAGATCCGCTCGTTGAATACAAAAAGCAGTCGTTCGATATGTTTCAGGACATGCTCGACCGCATCGATACAAACACGACCAAAGCTCTGTTCCACCTCGAGATCGTCACCCAGGACGAACGCGATGAACGCGAGCGGCTGGAACGGCTCGAACAGCAGCGCGCCCGGCGTCAGGCCGCCGGAATGGCGTTCACCGGAGCTATGGGAACCGCGGAAGTTGCCGGAGCGGAGGCCGCTCGCCACACGCCCTACGTCCGCGACACCCCAAAAATGAAACCTAACGAGCCGTGTTACTGCGGCTCCGGCAAGAAATTCAAAAAATGCCACGGCGCGGGTATCTGAACAAAGGCAAAAGTAAGTGGGCAAAAGTCGGTTTTTTGCCCTTTTTCCGGTTTACTTTTTACATTTCTGCTTAAGCAGCCTTTGCTTGCTCGTTCTCCAAACTTCCATTCCGGTTTTCGGGCATTTCCACGTAGCTTCATACCAGAAGAGACCGGTCCTGCTGCTCTTGGCCGTACATTTCACATCGCCTTTCACAAGCTCCCATTTACAACCTATGCACGCAATGTCGGGCAACAGATGAGAAAGTCTTAACCCTTTCGGAAGCGGATCGAAGGTTGTTCCAGGCGGAATTGCATAAAAACTTTCTTCACCGTCGTAATTGTCGGGCAAGTCGTCTCGCTGGTTGGGCGTTCCGTCGCAATCCAGATCAACTGAGTAATCGCAGGGCGAGTCTCGCGGCCCCTTGAGCTTGTCGCAGCAGATCTTGTTCGGCCAGGCTGCTTTCATAGCTTCCGCATAGAGCGCATCTACTGGGGACTTATAGAGAACTTGTTCACAAGCCGTAACGGCGAGCACTCCTCCGGTGAGGCGAAACACTACATCCTGAAAATCCTTGCAGTCAGCCCGGTTCCACGGTCCGACTTCGATTGCTTCGGCAGGAGGGTCGCATTTAGGTTTTTTGTCTTCGGGCGGCTGATTCTTGTCTGGACCGCAGTACTTTTCGAAAACCGGGCATGAGTCCTTGAAGGACTTGAAATTCTTCGTTCCCTTGATCTTCTCGCAAACACTCTCGATCTGGTCAGCCGGAAGATTCGACATATCCCTGCTGCACGCGTCCGCGGCGAGAATGCCGGTGCATGGTTCTTTATTAAAGATCCTGTAAGGATCGGGCGGAACCGGCGGGTAAGGCGGCTCGAATCCACAAAAGCAGCCACAGGGATTCCATAGGGGACGTATCTGGCCCGACGAAGGCTGCGGTTTCCCAGCAAAAAAGATTGCGCCGATAGTTGTAACCAGAATCGACGTGGAAATTATTAACCTCCGCCTGTTTCTCATAGTGTGCCTCCTGTTTGCAGCACGGAGTTTTTCTTTTCAATTGTCTACACGTTAAGGTTGGCGGTGTAGACTGGCCGGCTTTAGCCAAACATGAATTTTGGGCTAAAGCCCGGTCGATTCTCCACTTGGTCCACGAGCTAAAGTTCGTGGCAATTGAACAAGGTCGCATATGCTGTCTAACTCTTGCTGTCACGCCTATTACGGAATGATAGTTCCCTGTGACGCCCATGCCTGCCAGCGGCCGTCGCGTTTAACCCACGTGTCCGTGTAGCGAAGCTTACGATCAAAAGCCGTCCCTTTTTCGTCCTTCTCTTTTGTTCTGAAAACACCTGTAATCACCGCTGTATTACCGTCTATCCGAATATTCATGTCGGTAGTCTCAACCAAATCCATTGCGACCTTTGGATCAGTGTCTTCTGCTATCGCCTCAGCCTTATTCAACAATTTTCCCGTCGTGCTGTTTACGGATGAGAAGTCGTTTGCGTAGTTCCTTTCGAACCAGGCCTTGTTCTTTTTCCATATGGCATCGTTCCAGTCTTGTTCGAGATACCAGAGAATTCCATAATCATCCAGATCGCTGCCCGCATTGCTTACGACCTGCCATTTGCCGCCGCGTTTTTCCAGGAAATGCACGCTGCGGGTGTAAAATGTCTCCGGCTTTCCGCCTTCGCCCATGGGCGTCCAAACACTGTTCCTGTGGGTTATCGTGGCAATCATCGGGGTACAGGAGATTATGTAATGATCGTATGTGACCTTGTCCGCACCTGCGGGGTTGGCTTTGTCCTCTTCAAAGGACTTCATCGTGTTTTCTATTGCCTTCGATTTCGTTTCCATCGTTGGAAAAGCAACGTAATCGTCAGCGTAGATATTCATCAAAGCAGCCCGGTCGCCGGTCAGTCCGGCCTTGCTCCATGACGCATCAAAAGCCTGCAACGCCTTTTTGTCGGCATCGCTACATTGCCCGATAATGTTCCCAAACGAGCAGGCTAGCAAAATAAGAATTCCAAAAATGTATCTCATTCAATCTCCTCCTTCGATCACAGATGGTGATCTGCGCCTTAAATTCGGCGCGCTAAAAAAAGCAAGAGAAGAATTCCTTCTCTTGCCGACAATATATGACCAATTACTTATTCGCTTGGGCTGTATTTGCAGCGGCTGGTTTATCGCCGTCCATCTTCTTGTCGTCGGCCTTTGCGGGTGCGGCAGCCGTTATCGTTGTTGCGTGGCCGCTTGCTTGCCGCCAACCGTCCTTGGTTTTTGACCATACCTGCGTCACGCGAATAGAGCTATCCGGCATTGGTTTACCTCTATTTATGCCCTTAGCTGTGGCGCGAGCAATGACAACGGCTCCGGTGCCTTCCGGATTCGTACGCACGTTAATTTCGTCATACGAGAATGAATCAAATTTAGTTTCGCCGGACTTGAACGAAGCCAGCCTTTCAGCTCTGTTCTGAACCGTACCGTCGAGATTTACAAGCATATAGTTGTCTGCATAAATCTTTTCGAGAGCGGCGACGTCGTTTTTGGCGAGCGCGGCAGCGGTGTCATTGACCAGTTTTTTTACGTCAGCCTCTGCTGCGGCAGTATTTGCCGGCGCAGTTGCGGTCGCATTATTTGCGGCATTCGCCGGCTTGTTCGCCGTATTTCCCGTTCCCGCATCACCACAAGAAATTATCAACAACGATGCCGTAATTAGCACCGTCAATACAAGAAACATTTTGCGCATACATTTTCCTCTCTCAGATGAAAGATGCGTAACGTGAGCAAATCTGGCCGCTGCCGCATCGGATGACAGTTGCTCGCTCATTGCCGAATTTCCCTAATTGTTCTGGAAGACTAATGACTTATACGCCCGTTGCGAAATGGTGTCAAGTGTTGGTAGATTCGGTAGTAAATCAGTTTGAAAATAACTATTCATGATTAGTTGGATTATTTCGCGCATTTTTCGTGTTGTTTCGTGGTTCACTCTTTAGTTTTGAAGAAACCCGAACCACAAAATTACACGAAACAGCACGAATTTTTGACACTACTTGGAATTCGGCTGCAAGATTTTCTTTCTTTGTACGTTCATTTCCATAGACAAATGTTTTCAACATCAAATCAAGTCGAGGCCATTGGAAAATCATGAAAAAACCGATTCTAGTAACTGCCGTTATTATGCTCGCCGTCGTTGCCGCTATCGCCTTTTCTAGTGCAAGGTCCGATGCACCGGCAAATGTCCTGCATATTTTTCCCGAATCAATTGCCGAAATGAAACCGCGCAAAACTATGCGGGCTTTTCGCTCTGAACAGGAATTAAAGGATTATTTTCGCGAACTGGCCGAAAAGCAAAAACGTGACACCAGGAATCAAAACGAAAATCAAAAGGCGGGTTCATTGTCAAATTCAACGACCCTCGCGTCTCCTTCTTCCGTCGCTGACGGGTTGAGCTCAAATGATTCGAAGGCAGAAGAATCGGTGACGAACACGCAGCACGCCGGTGTCGACGAAGGCGGAATCGTCAAAGTACATGGCAAGCATCTGGTTATTCTTCGACGCGGACGGCTTTTTACAGTGAGGATCGGTGACGACTCTCTGAAACCGGTGGATGCGGCCGATGCATTTGCACCCGGCGTAAATCCGAACAGCGACTGGTACGACGAAATGCTCGTATCTGGCGACACGGTCGTCGTCATCGGCTACAGCTACGGCCGCGGCGGAACCGAGATAAATCTATTCGACATCGATGCTGCCGGAGATCTCGATTACCGCTCGACATATCATCTTCGTTCTAACGATTATTATTCGTCGCGCAATTACGCTAGCCGTTTGATCGGCAACAAACTGATCTTTTACACGCCGCAATACTTGGGCTACCACGGTGAACCGATTGAACGATTTCCTGCCGTCCGTAAATGGCACAAAGGAGCAACTCAAAAGGAATTCAAAAATATCGTCGAACCGATGCGCATTTACAGGGCGGAAAAACCACTTGAATCGACTTACGGCCTTGCCCTGCACACGGTAACGGTTTGCGACCTTGCTAACAAGGAATTTACTTGTTCGGGCACGGGTGTTTTGGGCGCCCCAGGACGCATATTTTATGTTTCGCCGACTTCGGTTTATGTCTGGACGACGGACTGGAACTACCGCGAAGGACGAGCAAAAGCAAGCTCTATGCTTTACAAAATGCCGCTCGACGCCTCCGCTCCGAGCGCTCTCGGCGTTAAGGGAAGCCCGGTCGATCAGTTTTCGTTTCTTGAAAGCGACGACAATCATCTAAATGTTCTCGTCCGCTCCGACGGATACGGCGAGCAGATGTGGGGTTCGGAATTTGCTGCTGGCGATGTTGCTCTGTTCCGTGCCCCGATTAACAGCTTTTCCGACGGAAGCCAACCGGCTCCGAGCTATCGTTATCGCGAACTGCCGAAGCCCGAAGGTTACACGTTTCAAAACCGCTTCGTCGGCGATCACCTTTTATACGGAACCGGAAGCGGCTGGGGACCGCCGGAACAAAAAGATTCTGCAAATCTGTTTGCCGTGAACTGGGCAAACGGGGAGGTTAATAATTTACGGCTGAAGCACGGCGTCGACCGCATAGAGCAAATGGGCAAGGACGCGGTTATTGTCGGCACGAACGGAAGTAACCTGTATTTCTCGCCGATTCGTTTGGGTAAAGTGCCGGATGTTATGGAAAGCTACGTCCGTAAAAATGCCTCGCAGGGAGAATTGCGGAGTCACGGCTTTTTCTACAAGCAGGACGGAACTGATTCAGGCTTGCTTGGTTTGCCGATCGCACGCGAAGGCCGCGCCGGTTACAAACATCTGGTCGAAGGCTCGGCAGCCGTCGTGTTCCTGCGAAACAACCGGCTAAATTTCAGCGAAATTGGCGAACTGGAAGCGCGAAACACGTCCACCAATGACGGCTGCCGCGCTTCGTGCGTGGATTGGTACGGCAACGCCCGCCCACTCTTCATCCGCAATCGCGTGTTTGCATTGCTCGGTTACGAAATTGTCGAAGGTAATTTTAACGGAAACCGCATCGCGGAAACCCGCCGCATAAACTATTCGCCCCGCTCGTATCTACCAAGATATTCAGGCGACGACGACACTGAGGAATAGCGAAAGCAGTTGAATCAATAGGGGAAAGTCGGCCTCGGCCGCCTTTTTCTATGTCGGCAACGGCGACTGATTCTGATAAAATCGTACTCAGTGTATTTCATGAAAACGAGCAGTTATAAGAAGTGGCTTTACAGCGGGATTGCGATCCTCGCTATTAGCCTTGTAGGAGGTTTAGCCGGCGCGTTGTGGGGCATTTCTTCGAGTTTCTCTGCACTTGAGATGAACGAGACCGCCAGCATCGGGCCTGTTGGCGACGGCATTTACACCGCACTAATTTTCAACATTCTCTTCGTCTGTACTGGTTTGGTCGGAATGATCCTCCTCGTCATCGGCGGCATCAAAGGCTACAGGCACTCAAGATCGGCAGAATGATAGTGTCAGTAAAGCTCGACAATTATATATATTTTAAGGCCGCTCCTGTTGCTTTTATTGTTGCTCGGGTTACTCTCACTGTCCGCAGAAAAACAACTTGACAGGTAATGTTAGAATCAAACCACAATGCGAGCTAAGCTAATCAAAACGCTCTTCTTGTGGATATCTTTCTCTTCCACGCTTTTCGCGATGGACGATATCCCGAAGCTTGCCCATGCAAACCCGCTGGATTGTGCCCTGTATATTAATTCGATCAAGCGAGATGCTATCGATGAAAATCGTCTTGCCGATGCTCTTTTTGAGGCAAGGCGCTATTCAGACTTACTAGAGCTAGCCAAGCAAGAAAAGAAATCACGCTTCCGTTTTTCGTTGTTGGTAACCTACGGTCATAAACTACTCGATGCGGGAAACACGAAGCTAGCCTTATCATTCCTGCAAAACGCCTACGAAGTATTCAAAAATGACGAAGAATGGTCACATCGCGAAGCTAGGTTGCTCCTCTCCGCATTTATCCGTTTGAACAAACACGCTGAGGTTAGAGAAATAATCGATCATCAGTCGGATGATGAGGAACAGGCTATACTGATCCTCTCCGCTGCGGAGACATACCTGAAGGTTGGCAGAAAAGCTGAGGCGATCAATTGGTTAACAAAAGCGGACCTCGTTCAGTCATCGTTTGAACAAGTCGATTTTCTCTTCGTTATTGCAAATCTCTATCACAAACTTGGAATGAACTCTGAGGCGCTTTCCGAGTTAAAAACTATAACTTTGAGAGCTGAGCAAGAAACAGACCTAGAAATTAGAAACTACATTATTCTCGACACACTTCCCGTCTACGTAAAGCTACGCGAATGGCATCTTGCTGAAAAGTATTGGAATGAATATGGGGACCAGGCGTCTTTTTATAAGATTTTTCGTTACGCCGTTGCCTTGTACGGTAGTGGCCGGAAGGTACAAGCAACTAGATATTTGTCGCTACTCGAGAATGATTTAGAAGGCTTACGTCAGTCCGGCAGACAACTTGTAAGCTTTTATTTAGATAATGGGCAGATCGAGAAAGCATCAGAGATTGCGACATTGATCTCGACCGAAAACGACAGCTATGAACAACAGATGGCGTTTATGTCGGTGGCAGACATTTACATTAAATCTGGCAATCGACCTAAAGCGATTGAGATTCTCGACTTTGCCTTTGAGCGAGCAAGACAGATCGTATATTCGCATCGAATACAAGACAGCATCGGGGCATCGCCGGGGTCGCGAAAGGGTCAATACCTACACGAGATCTCGGAACGACTGATCAAACTGCAGCTATACGACCGAGCCTTTGCCGTCTCTATGGCCATAGAAGCGGATCATGACAGGGCCCGAGAATCATTAGCGACAAGCTTGGTAGCCTTTGCAAAACTGCGAGCTCGGACATTACCGAAACCACAGCTACTCTCCTAGATTACGAAGGCGTCGGAGCTTGTAAGAGACTCGGACTATCACCCCTTGGATATTAAAGTCCGATCCGCCGAAATATATGCGATATTGAACGAGCGAAGAAAGGCTACTGACCTCCTCGCTGAGGTGATTCTCGGTGGAATCGATTCGTGCTGCTACGAAGATGAATTCCTAATATCTTCGGGACAGATATTCGAGCGTTTTAAACTCCAAACAACGCCCAACATGAGCACAGCCTTACAGGCCGTAATAGATAACCATCGCCAATAGTCAAACGCCTCTGCATTTTTATATAAGCACCATGTACTTCTATATTCTTACATCAGGCTTTTATATATACCAAGTATACCTTTATATACCTCACACCATATCTTAGATACATACATTCTTATTTTACTTACTCTCATTGACAGTTTATATGCACGCACTGTA
>JBQTJB010000232.1:0-24526 GCA_052387555.1 Blastocatellia bacterium
CGTTTGTCGGCGTGATGACCATGGTGTTCGGCTTCTTTGCACCGATCTTTAACTTCTTTGCTACGGTAACTTTCGGCGGAGTCCTATTTACTGTTTTTTCCGGTGCAGCTCTTGCCGTTGGGCTTGCCGCTATCGCCAAGTTTGCGAACTTAAAATGGGCTAATTTTTCGCTCGCGTTCCTGGCTGTGCAATGCTTGCTTAACTCGGTGTTTAGCCTGGTAGATCTCTTCTTTATCTCGGCAATGACGGGCGCCCATTCGGACGCGGTGAATATGGCCGCCGCGACCGGCATACCGGGTATTATATGGGTTTTCATTTGGATGGGCATTTCGCTCGTGATGATAACTATCGGGCTTCGCATCTATGCCGTAGGACGAAACGCCAAAGTTTCCGATTCGGTTTTCGAAGACTAACGTGAAAAAAATCTTACTTCTGATCGCACTCGCCGCGTTTGCTATTTCTCTTTCTGCGCAAATCAAGAAACCCGAACCGCCGCCGGTCAAGATTCCGTTCGCGGAATCGCTTCAGGCTGTCGTTGTAATTACAAAAGACAGTACGGCAACATCGGGAACCGCATGGCTTTTTGAAAGAAAGGCTGCAAAATTAAAATGGAAAGCGGTCGGCTCGAGTTTTCCGATAGTAGTTGGACGCAGTGGTCTGGCTTGGGACCAAGACTCGTCGCCAAAAAGCGTCACAGAACTTAAAAAAGAAGGCGACGGCAGCTCACCTGCGGGTTTTTTTCCTTTAACATTCGCTTTTGGCATGTCGGAAAAACCGTCGGGCATTCAACTTCAATACAGGAAAATCGACCAGTTTACCGAGTGTATTGATGACGATAAATCATTCCATTACAACAAGATCGTAGGCAGAATGCAGGTCGGAATATTCGACTGGAAAAGCTCCGAAAAGATGATTGAGATAACGCCGGAATACGATCTCGGTGTTTTTGTTGCTTACAATTCGTATCCGGTTGTGAAAGGAAACGGCTCATGTATTTTTCTGCACATCTGGAAAGACGCGAATAGCCCGACGAGCGGCTGTACCGCAATGGAACGCGGCAATCTTGAAAAGATCACATCGTGGCTCGATCCAAAGAAGAATCCTTATCTGGTACAATTACCCGAAGACCAATATTCGAAATATCAAAAAACGTGGAATCTTCCGAAACACAAATAACTCTTGGTGAATTTCCGCTTGGCGGGCGTCTGCTCGTTCGTTCGAAAAAGGACTGGCGCGTGGCCGTAGTTTCGCGCAAAACTGAAGAGTTTATCTCGCTCTCCATCGCGTCGCCGACCGGCTACAACTATCGTCTGCGACGTGCCGCCGATCTTGAAATTATGTTCGACGGCCGTATTCCGTTTCTGCAACATAACGAGCCGGAAAATTGGCGGTCTAATTTTTCGCGGTATGATTTGCGTTGGTGAACCCGCCTGCTCCACAATTTCCGTTTCACAAGCAAGCATATGAAACGATCAGAAAAAGATGAGCAGTTAGCCGCGCGCCTTCCAGGCGTTCTTCAATATCATGAGACAATGCTGGCCGATGGGGTGCGAAATCGGTTGCTCTACAAAGCTATTAAGAAAAAGGTGACTGCGGAAACCAGCTTTCTGGATGCAGGTGCGGGAACCGGCGCATGGGCGATCCTTGCGGCAAAGCTCGGAGCGAAACGTGTCGTTGCTATCGAAATCGAAGAATGCCTTATACCGATTATTCACAAACACGCTCAGGAAAACAGTGTCGCCGGCAGAATTGAGATAATTCATGGAGATACAAAAAACGTAAAGATTCGCGGCAAGTTCGACGTGATCGTCAGCGAGCTTTTCGGGGGCGACGCGTTGGGGAAAGATACCGTCGATGCGTTTATCTATCTGCGAGACAAATACTTAGCACCGGTTGGGGAATTAATCCCGCAGAAACTGGCTATGCTCGCCGTGCCAGTGCATTTTGATGGATCAGTTCAAAATATTCCCGCCGATTTACCGTTCGAAACGAGTTTTTTGCGGTCGCTGAAGCTAAATTATAGTCAGATCGTTCCGCTCGCCGAACGAAGCCGAATTAAATTTCTTGCCGAACCAAAAGCTTTGATCGAGCTCGATTTTCGCACCGTTGCCGAAGCGCCGTCGCTGGCAAATCTGACGGCTTCCTGGAAAATAAAAGGGCTGAAGTATGTAAACGCGATAGTCGCATTCAATCGCTCGACTTTTTCGGATCGGATAGAAATGGATGCTTTCGACTCACAAAGCTGGGGTGTTGTCCTCTATGAGTTTCAGCCTTTTCAGAAAACTTCCGGCGAACTTTATTTCAGATTGACGATCGACCCAAAGCAGGGCAATTGGGCTGTCGGCTCAGTTGGCATGCCCGAGCAGACTTTCAGCCCCGTATTTGCTTTCACGCGTCTCCGTATGGCCCAGGTGATGACGCCGCACCACAAGTTCAAAGCGCCAAAAAAGAACCAACCTGAAGTTAAAAAATAGGTCTCATTTACGAAACCGGATGTGATTGACGGCTATTATCTTTCGAGTTGCGTGCTCCTGCACGAAAACAACGAGCCGGACGTTCTTTTCACTCCATTTTGACTGGAGTCTGATGTCGGACGAATAATCGCTCGACTTCGGATCGTATGGCCCGAGGTCCCGAAGTTCCCGGACAATCGCGGAATGCCGCAGAATGCTGCCACTGTTTTCGCCGCGCGTCACGTTCGAACTCAAATCGTCTTCGGCAATAGCCAGAAAGATCGTAGAGCCTTCAGTCTTTGGTAAATCAGACAGCGTTATTTTGATTTTGCCTTCAGCGAGAGTTAAAGCGGCCTTCCCTTTTTTCTCAGAAACAGCTTTTTTGATCGCATTTGTCGCTTTGTCCTGATTGCTGCCGACAAATTCAGCCGTGCCGTCCACAACCATTTGCGGGGTGTAATTCGACGAAAGCTTGAACTGCCGGGCGTATTCTTCCTGTCGTTGACTAAACTCCGACGACGAAAATTCATCCCGCCATCCAAGATAATTCCAGTAATCGACATGAAATGACAGGGCAATGACGTCGGCCTCGGCAACAGGCTGTTTTTCATGCAAAAAAGTGAGTGCCCGATCGGCCGGCGGACAACTCGAACATCCCTCGGAGGTAAATAATTCGATGAGAACCGGGGTTCGACCGCTCGTATTCGCCGTTTCCGGGACGGTTTCGTCAAAATCGATTTGAGTTGTGATTGGGGCGGAACACGAAGTAATCATTAAACAAGCGAAAAATATTGCGTTCGTAAGTAATGTTTTCATACCAGTAACATCCTCGAAGCAACAGGTGTTTATTCCCGCCTTTTGCTACTGTTCGGCAATTTGTTAGAATTTAGTTTTGCCCGACAGGTGCAAATCTATACCATGCAGGCTGCAAAAACGAAGGAAGAGAGCATTTACGTTCGCGGAGCCCGTGTCCACAACCTGAAAAATGTTTCCGTTTCACTTCCTCACAATAAACTGAGCGTAATCACAGGCGTTTCGGGTTCGGGAAAATCGAGCCTGGCGTTCGACACGATCTATGCCGAAGGACAGCGTCGGTATGTGGAATCGCTGTCGGCGTATGCCCGTCAGTTTCTGGAACGGATGGACAAGCCGGATGTCGACGAGATAACCGGCATTGCGCCCGCAATCGCGATTCGGCAGAAAAATTCGACACGCAATCCGCGTTCGACTGTCGCAACGCAAACCGAAATATACGATTATCTACGCCTCCTGTATGCCCGTGCGGGACAGACATTTTGCCATGTTTGCGGACGCGAGGTAAAGAAAGACTCACCGGAATCGGCAGCAGACGAAATATTAAAAGAACTGCCCGAAGGAACACGGTTTTATGTTCTGTTTCCGATCCAGCAGGAAGTTTCCCGCAAAGAACCAAAGTCCGCTAAGAAGAAATCGCAGCCGAAATCGCTGGATCTAAGCGTCTCGGCATATTTGATTTTACTGCTGCAACAAGGCTTTTCGCGTCTTTTTCGCGATGGCGAAGTGATCGAACTCGCACGGCTGGAAGATTACAAGTTCGACGATTTTGAAAACACCTTCGTTCTTATCGACCGTCTTAAGGCCGAACAGGAGATTCGTCAACGGCTTGTCGATTCGCTGGAAACATGTTTTCGCGAGGGCCATGCTGCACATATTATAGTCCCAAGTCCCAAGTCCGAAGCCCCAAGCCCGTCTAATCAATCAAAAATGGAACTTAAGACTTGGGATTTGGGACAGATTCTAACATTCTCCGACCGCTATATTTGCAAATACGACGGCACTGTTTATGAGGAGCCGGAGCCGCAGCTTTTCAGCTTTAATTCGCCGTTCGGCGCGTGTCCGACTTGCCAGGGTTTCGGCAATACGATAGGCGTCGACTATGGCCTCGTCATTCCCAATCCCTTGCTGTCAATAAAGGACGGAGCTGTCGATCCGTTCACGCGTCCGACCCACGCGTGGGCACAAAAAGAGCTTTTGAAATACGCGGCGAGTGCGTCGATCGACATTAAAACACCATTTGTCGATCTGGACGATTATCAGCAAAACGCGGTCATCTACGGCGACGAAGGCTGGCGCGGTATCAAGGGCTTTTTCCAATGGCTTGAGACAAAAAAATACAAACTGCACGTCCGCGTGTTTCTGGCAAAGTATCGCGGTTACACGACTTGCCCTAATTGCAGCGGAGCCCGTCTGAGGCAGGAAGCCCGCGACGTTAAGATCGGGAACCGTTCTTTGCCAGAGATACTGGAGCTATCTATAAGCGACGCCAGAGAGTTTTTCGACAATCTTTCGCTGACAAAAGAACGCGAGAAGATAGCCGAAAAACTCTTACTTGAGATCCGTCGCCGCCTGAAATTTCTCGTCGAAGTCGGCCTGGATTATTTGACGCTAAGTCGAGTCGCAGCAACGCTTTCGGGTGGCGAAGCTCAGCGCATTCAGCTTGCAACAAATCTTGGTTCCCTGCTCGTCGGAACGCTTTACGTTTTGGACGAACCGAGCATCGGTCTCCATCCGCGTGACAATGCGCGATTGATAAAAATCCTGGAAAATCTGCGGGACATTGGCAATACACTGCTGGTCGTCGAGCACGATGAAGAAACGATGCGAGTTGCCGATCACGTCATCGACATCGGTTTGTACGCAGGCGAACTCGGCGGCAATCTTGTTTTCGAGGGTGATTTCGCCGGATTGTTGAATGACAAGACGTCACTCACCGCGAAATATTTACGCGGCGATGCCGAGATCAAGGTTCCGCAAAAAAGAAGGCCTGTCGGAAAAGAGAAAATAAAGATTGTCGGAGCACGAGAGCACAATCTAAAAAATGTCTCGGTCGATATACCTCTGGAGATGCTTGTCTGTATCACTGGAGTTTCAGGGTCTGGAAAATCTACGCTTGTGCATGATGTTCTTTTTGCAGGATTAAAGAAACAACGCGGCGAGTGGAATTCGCACGTCGGCCTCTTCAAAGAAATAAAGGGCAGTGAGTTCGTCGATGACATTGTGCTTGTCGATCAATCGCCCATCGGCCGCACGCCTCGTTCGAACCCGGTTACTTATATCAAGGCTTACGACGCAATTCGCGAAGTTTTTTCGGCGACGCAGACAGCCAAAACCAAAGGATATAACTCATCGCATTTTTCGTTCAACGTCCCTGGCGGCCGGTGTGAAACATGTCAGGGCAGCGGAACCGTAACCGTCGAAATGCAGTTTCTTGCAGATGTCGAATTGACCTGTGAAGACTGCCGCGGCACTCGTTTTAGGGACGAAATCCTTAACGTAAAATACAAAGGAAAGAACATCCACGAAGTCCTCGACTTAACGGTTCGCGAGGCGATCATGTTTTTCAAGGACGTAAAGAAACTGGTTTCGCGATTGAAGATGTTGGAGGCGGTCGGCCTCGGATACTTGCGGCTCGGACAATCAGCAACCACGCTGAGCGGCGGCGAGGCTCAACGCGTAAAACTTGCTTCACACCTAGCTCAAAAAACGAATTCAAAGACCTTGTTTATTTTCGACGAGCCAACTACCGGCCTGCATTTTGACGACATAAACAAACTGCTCGGGGCGTTCCGAGCGTTGATCGAAAGCGGTGCGAGCCTGATCGTTATCGAACACAATCTCGACGTCATTAAAATAGCGGATTACGTTATCGATCTCGGCCCGGAAGGCGGCATCGGCGGCGGTGAGTTGGTCGCGACTGGAACGCCGGAGAAGATTGCGAAGACTCAAGATTCGCACACCGGAAATTTTTTGAAGGAAATTTTAACTTAGTAGGTAAGGAGTTCTAGAAAACTATATTTTATTCCTATTGTTTCGCTATTTTGATCACAAATTCAATCAAATTGCCCATTAGACTTTTCTGCCACATCGCTAGTAGGAAAGCAAAGGTATACCGAACTCGGATCCAATGAGCTTTCAAGACATTTCCTTCATTTAGAGCTTGAAAAAGTTCTTCTCGCCAGTCGCCTACAATCGGTTGAAACACGGACTCGAAAATTTGTTTTGAATACAAAAACGCCGCTTAGACTAAGTAAGTATGAACCATCAATACCATAGACCCTATGTTTTTCATGCAATAGCCACTTGAAAAATTTTCTCGGAGCATTCACAAGTAATCTTTTGACAATATATGGTGAAAGCCATGCCACAGCTATTAAAATTTCGATAGCTACCTTCTTTTGTTCTTCATTACTAAGGTCATTAACACTTTTACAGAACTTATGGAGCTACTAACGACTTCCATTTTTGCTTGGAAGCGCTTTAAAAGAAGTCGATGAATCCTTTTCATACTATTTTAGCCCCCAAGCAAAATCAGAGTTAAAAAATTCCGCAGCCTTAAAGTTGGTCTGATAAGCCTTCTCGCCGTGGCCGGTTACTCTATATTTTCGCCGCGGGATGCCAACTTCTGGAAGTAACCGAGGTTCTTCGCGAGACTCGACATAACCTTTGTCACTCATCCGCTGAAGTGTCACGTAAACCGTTCCGCGTTTGAGTTCCCCGTTTGAAAAAGCAACCATCTCTAATCCAAAAAGCTCACCTTTGCTGATCAACATCTCTAAAATTAGCATTTCACCACGGGAAAGCCTCGGAAATTCAGTCTTGGAAACCATAGTTTTGCCTATCTTACAAAATGTAAGATTCAATGCGAGATTATATTATTTTGTTGTTCAGTCAAGCACAACCTTCAGTCGTCGCCGAACTTAGCCCGCCACGCCGGAGCGATCTGTTCTAAAACTTTGCAGTCGCAATAACCGCCATTGTCGTTCAGCCAGCTTGTGATCTTGGGAAAATCTAATCGTTTTTCCATCATGAACCGCATCGAGTATTGAAGGCTGTGATTGCATTCGGAGTCAAACAATTCGTCTTCGAGATAATCGAGCAGCTCGCTGACCGTTTCCTGGCCGGCGGGGAGCGAATCGAGAAAAGCCTCAAGCTCCTCGCCGCTCATTTGTTCGAGGTTTTCGATCTGTCGCTTGCGTAATATCGCCATTTATTCGATCTCTCTTTCTTGCTCCGTGTATTCATGTCTCGTTCTGTGTGTTCCTGGTAAAAAGGCCGGGAAGCCGAACCACGGAAAACACGGAAGGCATGGAAAATACCTGCCTAAAACTCGCCCTGCGACATTCTTAACAACTCAGCCCGTTCGGCTTCGTCGCGTTCTTTTTGCTTTACGCCCTCGCGGCCGTCGTAAGTGAAAAAACGTGGCAGAAACAATGCCGCACCTGCAACCGACACGACACAGAGAACCCCGCCCGAGATCAACGCAGCTTTTACACCGAAATTCTCTGCAACGATTCCCATTTTAGCACTACCGAGCATCGGGCCGGTGAGATAGCTGATCATTTCGATGCTAGCAAGCCGCCCGCGAAGATAATTCGGTATCGTCTGATTCCAGATCGCGCCACGAAAGATCCCAGAGATCATATCAAAGAAACCTGCCGCTCCCAGAAAAAGCAATGCCACTACTATACTGTCCGCCATCCCGAAAAGCAGAATTGCCACGCCCCAAAGCAACGCCGCAGCAATAACCATCACGCCGTGCCGATGGACGTTCCTCGTCCAGCCTGACGTTAAGCTCGCAAGCAATGCTCCGGCGGCAATCGCGGCCGGGAAAAAGCCGACGTATTTCTCGCCGTAGAAAACCGCTAACGCCGGGTACAACGCCTGCGGCATCGCAAAAAACATCGCGGCAATGTCGATAAAATATGTCCCAAGCAATTCCTGTCGGCTGAAAGCGTATCTCCAGGCTCGCTTAATTCCCTGCCAGCTTGGCCGCTCGGCGTTTTCAGGTGATGGGACGGCCCTCAACAGGAACACGGCGATCAGTGAAGCAATAAACGTAATAAGATCGATCGAATAGGCGACGGTTGAGCTTAATTGCGTTGCGATTATCCCTGCGACGGCGGGGCTGATGATCGCGCCTATGCTCCATCGAATCGAGTTAAGAGCCATCACCGCCGACATCAGTTCGGGCGGGATTATTTTTTGAATGAACGACTCGAACGCCGGCCTTTGTATAGCCGCAAGGCCGGCGTGAAGTGCAACGCAAAGAAAAAGCACCCAAATCTGTGGTCTCGGTAGCAGTGAATTGAGGAGAAGTATTGTCGTCGTCAGTGTTTGTCCAATCTCGGTCAGCCGCAGCATTTTTCGTTTGTCGAGGAAATCGGCCATTGCACCGCCGACAAAAGCAAGGATGACCATCGGGATGAACTCGGCAAGATATATGTATCCGACCATCGCCGACGATTGGGTAAGCTGGTACATCTGCCACGGCACGACGATAAACGTCATCATCGAACCGAAAAACGACACAAGTTGCCCAAAGAAAAGCAGCCTGTAGTCGCGCGAAACTCGCAATGGTGATAAGTCCAGAAACATCAAAAGTAGTCAGTTGTCAGTTGTCAGTGGTCAGTGGTCAGTGGTCAGTGGTCAATGGTCAGTTGTCAGAAAGAATAACGAACTCTAATGGTTTGAATACAGCTAAAAATATATTGCTTGCTGCTTACCGCTTACCGCCTACGGCTTCAAAAAACTAGTCCAGTGAAATAGCCACGTTGCGTATAGATTTGCAAGAAATGAGAAAATGTACGCGACCCATTCGAGAGGTGTTATCTTCTTCGGTGCAGTTTCAAGCAGGATAACGAACAGCCACGGCAGGCAGACCATCGCATAACGATATCCAAATTGCCATCCGCCCGAATTGCCATGCATCCAATGCACAATGCAGAGAACAACTATCGCCGCCCACGAAAGATACTTCAAGATTATGTCGCGTGCTCCGAAACGAAGAACCAACAGCAAAAAAGGGCTGCTCCATAAAATCGAACTGCTAAACGGGTTCGGAACTATGTACGGAAAAACTGAACGCGTCTCCCACGGCCGCCAGAGCATTTCCCATATCTGCCCGGGAATGTAGTGATATGAAAAAATGCCGTGATTGTACCAGGGTTCGTTCAACACGCCCGGAATGCGGTCATATCCGAAATCGGTGAACGAATGAAATCGGACGAAGTTGTAAATCAATGTCGCGACCCCAAGCACGAACGGCACCGAGCAAAACAAAGCGAGTTTTAGGTACAGGTCAAAACCGCCCGCGTAAGCATGTGGCGTGGCTTCAAACGTAGAAGCATCTGAATCGAAACGAGGCAACGCAACCTTTGCTTTCTTTATTATTCGTTTTGCTGAAACTTGATTTAAATCCGCGTCCTTACCACCTGCTGACGCAGGCGGTTCTGCCTTTCGTGACAACAAATAAAAGAAAATTGGTGCCGTAAGAAGAACTTCAGTTCTGTTCCCAAATGCCAACGCGAAGAACGCACCGGCGATCAATGGCCTTCGGTCGTAAACCGTAAAATATATCGCTCCGAGCTCGCCGACCATTGCAAAGCCAAGCGCCAGCTGCCACGCCCCGCCCATGGTCAGATTTGTCCACATCCACGTTCCGAAAAGTATGCCCGTCGTCATCAAAACAAGCCGCGACAAAGTGGTTTCGTATTTCTGTCCGATCAACATTAAAAAAACGCAAATTACAGCCGAAGTAAGGGCGGCAATGAACGCCGCCGGCATTTCGGTTATCAGTCCGACAGCTTTCAAAAATGCGAAGGGGATCATCGTCACAACGCTGCCGAGCGGAAACACCGAATAATAAAACCCTTCGAACGGCACAAACTCATTCAGCCATGTCGGTTGTTTTTCGGCAAAGCCGACACTTCTGCGAAAAAAGTTCTCAGCAACGCGAAATGTGTAATCGTAATAGTGTTGTGGTTTTGGGTTGGAGAAGAAATAGACTATTCCAACGGATAACGCAATCAAAACGGCGATCTGTTGCAATCCGGAATTCGGAGAAGAATCTTGAACCCGGTTCTTCGGCCTACGCGCCATAGATCTTTAATTTGAATTCGTCGTTCGAAGTATAAACCTCAGCCCGGCGGCCTGAAATTCTCTCGGATTGCTTCAGAACCATCGGAAGGCCGCCACGGGGAACGCTTGCACCGTACTCGCGCCTGCTAAAAATCGACGCGATCTGAGGGTTCAGCCGCTGGGTGATGCCGTACCTTATCGCCCTCGACGCCGGCGGAACAAAACCGTTGGTGCGTCGGGCGTTAACAAATTCGATTGAGCTGTCGTAAATAAAAATGCGGGTGGCAATGTCGCGCAAAACGAAGTCGCGGTGAACCAGGGCGTTGGCTACAGCCTCTCGAACAGCGTAAACGTGGTATTTAGCACGCGGACGAACCGGCAAACTTGGATCGGTTATAGTCTGCTTTGGCCTATCTTTTACTAAATCGCAATATCGTTCGATAAACCGAAGAACCGATTCGTGCTGAGTAAGCAAGTTTCCGGTAATGTCTATCTTTTCGATAAGCTGCGCGTTGCCATTGTCGCCGGAAAATCTTGCGACCGTGACACGGGCACGAGCAAAAAGCTCGCCGATACGCTCGTTTTTGCCAAATAGAACCATGGCGGCAACAGTCGGAAAGAAATCGTCCTGTCCGCCGACGGCAAGCAGGAGGTCCTTCTTCAGAAAGTCTGCCGTGTTGTAAAGATTTAAGGTCGGGCTGGTATCTTCAAAGCCGCCCACGAACGACCACAGCAAGCCGTCATCGAAATCGCTCTCCTCAGCAGTGAAAAGCGGAATGTTCTCGTACCCAAGCGGCCTGATCTCGTCGAGCCACATTGAAAGCTGCTCGCGTGAAACTTCCCGTTTCTCGGCGCCGAACCGCATGTAAAACCGCCCCTCGCGCGTTCGGTACGGCCTTTTCCGGGCTTCCACGTCAATCGCGACTATCCGCTTGCCGCTGTCAAATGCGATCATGTCGATCGATGGCACTATCGGCGGGACTATCTGCTCTCGGCAGATTCGTACAAGCTCGTCTCGAACGGCTTCGGGGTCGCTTACGCCCTCGATACGAAGCTGATCGTTGACGCCAAAAATAATCGTTCCGCCATTGGTATTCGCAAGAGCAACTATTCCCTGAGTAATGCGTTCGGGATTAGAAAGCTTGACTTTAAGTTCGAGAAACGTATCTTCGCCGCCGCGAATCAGACGCAAAAGCTCGCTTCGGGTCGTAATTTGAGCAGGTTGATTTAGTAGATATTCCTGATGAGAGCGGTCGGCCGCAGAATCGAATCGCTGGACGTGTCGGAATTTTCTTCTCGGCATAATTTCCGGCGTGAAATTTTTGTCAAGACGGATCACACCTCGAATCCGCCCGTATGTTCCGCCTGTGCGAAACACCTCTGGATTGGTCAGCTAGACCTGATATTATTGAATCATTGAAATGAAGAAAAGTAAATTCATTCTTTGCAGAAGCACACGTTAAGTAAGGACGATTTCTTGGGCTTTTGAAAGCTCATGGCTTTCGCAGCTTTGTTGACAAGTCCTAATGTTTACATTATTTACTTAAATAACTGCGGAAATGCCCTTACCTCGTGCGGGCTTCTGCACTACACATCAGTGGACACCGAAACAATTACAGCATACGTCGGGATCGGCTCGAACTTGGGCGATAGGGCCGGCAATCTCCTGCTCGCCGTGCGAGGTCTTTTGGAGGCGAGTTTTGAGGTAACGAAACTCTCCGCGATTTACGAGACGGAGCCGGTTGACATCGAGGATTCAGCGGATTTTCTAAACATGGTTGCCGAGATACGCGCGGAAAGCATTACGCCCTCGCAGATGATGGCCCGAATGCTACGCATAGAATACCTGCTTGGGCGAAAAGACAAATCGCTGAAAAAACCACGCACGATAGACATGGATCTTCTGTTTTACGGCGACGTTACGACGGATTCTCCTTTTCTCACCTTGCCGCATCCTAGAATGCACCTGCGGAATTTCGTTTTGGTTCCGATGACTGAGATCGCCCCTGCATTAGTTCACCCATTACTGCACAAAGACGTAAGAACTCTACTTGGCGAATGCAGGGACGAATCGGCAGTCATGCGGTGGAATCCAATGTCAACCAAGGCAGAAATGCCAGTGTTACCGAGTCTGCAAGAAAAGCAGCACGTCCCCTAGCGGCCATGCTTCTGTCTGGAGACGGCTAGACTTGAAATCGGCAAAGGTCTATTCTTATTAGCAATTTATGGCCTATCTAAAACCGGATGAATCCGAAAAGGTCTACGTGCCCGCGTTGCGGGCGGCAAAGGAAAAAGGTGAGAAGCTTGTTTGCCTGACGGCCTACGACTACCCGACCGCTCGAATCGTCGACGAAGCGGGCGTGGACATGATCCTCGTCGGTGACAGCATGGGTAATGTCATCCACGGTTACGGTAACACCATTCCTGTAACGCTCGATGAAATATGTTCGGCGACAAAGGCCGTAAAACGTGGTTCGAACCGAGCATTAGTCATTGCCGACATGCCTTACGGCAGCTTTCATACGGGCGATAACAAGGCCGTGCGTAACGCCCTTAAATTAATGAAAGACGGCGGTGCCGAAGCGGTAAAGATCGAAGGCGGGCGAAACCGCGTAGGTTTGGTGAAACGGCTCGTGGATGAAGAAATTCCCGTGATGGCTCATGTCGGATTGACGCCCCAATCAGTTCACAAGATGGGTGGTTACCGCGTTCAGGCAAAAACAGCCGATGCGGCAAAGATCCTGATCGAGGACGCGAAAATGCTCGAAGAAGCCGGTGCGTTTGCGATCGTTCTGGAACTCGTTCCACGCGAGGTGGCGGAAACCGTGACAAAGGAACTGACGATCTCAACCATCGGGATCGGTGCCGGTAGCTCTTGTGACGTTCAGGTGCTTGTTCTTCATGATTTAATCGGCTTCACTTTCGGTCGCCAGCCGCGTTTCGTCCGACAATACGCAAACGTCAGCCAGGTGATAACCGACGCGATAACCCACTGGATGGCCGACGTAAAGAGCGGCAACTACCCGAGCGAAGCTGAATCTTATGGTTTTCCCGATAAGGCAAAGAAGGAGATGAAGGCGTGATTCCACAGATTCCTGTTGAAACCTACGAAAAGATCGTCCAGCTATGTATGAAGTACAAGGTACGTGAACTAAGCCTTTTCGGCTCGCGTGCACGAGGGAATTTTAGTGATAGTAGTGATTTTGATTTCCTGATAGATTTTGCTCCTGACGCGAAGATCGATCTGTTCGACTTTTCGAACATTCAGGTTGATCTGGAGGATCTTTTGCATGCGGAAGTCGACCTCGTGCCGAAAAAGGATCTGCGTCCCAGTTTTCGACAATCCGTTCTCGCCGACGCGGTAATTCTGTATGAGAAATGACGAAGAGTACCTGCAAGATATTCTGAGTGCTTGTCATGCGATACAGATGTTCTCCTCCGGACTTGATCGTGACATATTCGCTTCTACAGATTCTGTGAGCAGCTCGGTCCTGTGGAAGCTGATGATAATCGGTGAGGCCGCAACTCGGATCTCCGACGAACTCAAAGCCAGACATGTGAGTATCGAGTGGAACGCTATGAGAGGATTTCGTAACATTCTGGTCCACGCATACTTTAAGATCAATCACGACCTGGTATGGGATGCAATCCAGAATCGTATTGAGCCGCTTCAACTCGCGATCCGAAAGATAGTTGAAGCCGAATTTTCCTCGTCCGGGTCGAACCCTAACTAATGGAGATCATCAACCGCAGACAGCGCATGGCATCGATCGCACGCAAGATGCGGCGTGAGAACAAGACCGTCGGTTTTGTGCCGACAATGGGCGCCTTGCACGAAGGACATTTGACTTTGGTCAAAGAGGCCCGTCAAATGTCGGATGTCGTCATCGTCTCCGTTTTCGTAAATCCGGCACAATTCAATGATAAAAGTGATCTCGACCGTTACCCACGCGATCTTACCGGCGATGCAGCCCTTCTCGCTGAATACGAGGTCGATTACATTTTCGCTCCTGAAGCGCCAGAGATCTACGGCGATGGTTTTTCAACATACGTCTACGTCGAGGGATTGACTGAAACTCTTGAAGGGGCTTCGCGTCCGGGCCATTTTCGAGGTGTTGCAACTGTCGTTACAATTCTCTTCAACACGGTTCGTCCCGATTTCGCCTTTTTTGGACAAAAGGACGTTCAACAACTTTCGATAATAAAGAGGCTTACAAAAGATCTCGGATTTGAAACGGAGATCGTTTCGATTCCCACGGTTCGCGAAGAATCCGGTCTTGCCATGTCCTCACGCAATGCCCTGTTGAGCGAAAATGACCGGCAAAAAGCTTCGATAATCTACCAGGCCTTGCGAGATGCAAAGGCCGCGTTCAAAAACGGTGAACGAAATGCTTCGAGATTGACTGAAGTTGTCGAACGGAAGATCGCAACCGAACCGGCCGCACAGGTCGATTATGTCGCAACGGTCGACGCAGATACCTTGGAACCTATTGATAAAATTGAAGATAGCGAAGCAATCGTCGCTGCTGCGGTAAGATTTGGAAACGTCAGGCTTATCGACAACGTGGTTCTCAATCGAAGACAGTAAGTGGCATCAAATTTGCATCGAAATCACAATGAACCGTGTAAGTTCGCGGTTCATAAAATTATGAGAACGACTAAAAGTTTATTTGCACTCTTCGGACTTGTCCTTGCTTTGGCGTTAACCGCCTCGGCTCAGACTATTTTGACCTCGCTTGACGGCGCACGGGTCGACGTTCAGGGTCAAAAAGGCAAGGTTGTGATCCTTGCGGTCGGTGCAAGCTGGCTGCCGCTTTCGGCTAAACAGGCCGAATTTACAAATACGCTTGCGAAGAAATACGCGGGCAAAAACGTATCGGTCTACTTCGTGTCAACCGACTCGACAAACCCGAAATCGAAGAATTACGCAACGGACGACGCGATCCGAAGATGGGCCACGGCCAACCGTCTTACCGTTACAGTTCTGCGCGATTCCGACGGCGCATCTACGCTTGGCAAATTCGGCATCGACCAGCTGCCTTCGTTCGTTGTTTTGGACAAGAACGGCAACCGTTCGGGCGAACCGTTTGGCGGTATCGACCCGAAATTCGACATAACGGTGCCGATCTCGAAAAAGGTCGATTCATTGATGTAAGTCAGTGTCAACCAAAAGAAGAAGCTCTCTGAAAAGCCATTTCAACATTTTTTTTCTGTGTTTTTCGTGTCTTCTGTGGTTGACGCTTTCGAGCAAAACCACTGAGCACACAAAAAAAACACTGAAGACACTGAAATATAACAAACCTGATTTCTTACTTTGCTCTCATCGGTCTCGTTTTCAGACATCCTTTTTTTATCAAACAAAATATAAATTGACATCGGACAAACTGAAAAGTGAAATCTGAAAACGGTAAGATGCTTTTAGTTTTCAGTTTGTCTCAAAAGTTCACCCATCACCAATCGATAAACCAAACTTATCGGCAGCCCGACGACGTTCCAGTAGTCGCCCTCAATTTCCTCGATAAAAAGAGCTGCTTGTGCCTGAACTGCATAACCACCTGCCTTATCCAGCGGATCGCCTTTTTCGACCAGAAAATCTATTTCGGCATCAGTCAGTGATGTGAACTTCACGCGCGTCCGCTGTAAGCCGACATTCATCGAGCCGTTTTTTACGACAGCGACGCCTGTTAAAACCTCATGCCAGTTGCCGGAGAGCATTGCGATCATGCGGCGCGCGTCAGCAGCATCGGCGGGTTTACCGATGATCTCGCCGCCGATGACGACCGTCGTGTCCGCGCCCAGGACAATCTCTTCCGGGTGCGAAGGTGCGACGACCTCTGCTTTTGACCGGGCAAGACGCTGCACGTAGACTTCGGGAGTTTCGCCGTGAATATATGTTTCATCGACATCAGGAACGTCTTTCACGAATTCCCAACCGACGGAGTTCATTATCTCGGATCGCCGCGGGCTCCCCGAGGCAAGCACGATCTTTGGCAGTTTGATCATTGAGCGTTTAGCGTTTAGGTTTGTTCTCGTCTAAAATAATAATTGAATTTCGAGCGTTTTCAAATGTTTGATGTTGTTCGAACACTTCCCGGTTTGATGAACGAGCTTGCGGTCGGCCCAGATGTTCGCGAAGCTGTCGTATTTGCCGTTTGGCGGAATGCTGCCGGCGAACAGCTTGCGGGGCAAACCGCTCCGCTAAAGGTTGACGATAAGAGATTAATCGTCGCGGTGTCGAGCAAAACATGGCAGCGGAATTTGGAAGATTTGAGCGGTCAGATTATTTATAAACTAAACTCGGTTTTGGGAAGCCTTACCATCGAATTTATAGAATTTAGGATCGATGAAAAGGCCGTGAGCCATTCGCGTAAACGATCTAATGCCGAAAAAATGCCGATAGAAATTTTTGAAGAAATGGCCGCGGGTGAAGTGTCACCCGAACTAAAAGAATCGGCTGAAAGGATCGGAGACCCCGAATTAAGACGACGGTTTTTGGCGGCTGCGGGAGCCGCACTTCTGCTAAGGAAACAAAGATCGAATAGATAGATTGCAGCAGTATGGATGTAAGAAAAGTTGCCAAGTTGGCCCATCTTGAGATCACGGACGAAGAGGTAGCTCTATACACCCCGCAAATGGCGGACATCGTGAAGTATGTCGAGCAGCTTAACGAGCTTGATACAGGCGACATCGAGCCGATGCTTGGCGGGCTGACGGAAGAAGGCGAGGCAACCAAAACGATTCGCGAGGATGTTGCCGCAGATTCGCTCGGTCAAAAAGTCGCTCTCGAACAAGCCCCGTCTGCCGTTGCCGGACATTTTCAGGTTCCGAAAGTTTTGTAAGAATGTTTCACCACAGAGGCACAGAGACGAAGAGCAGATCATTTGAGCTTTTGGAAACACAACGAGTCTTTATTTTTTCGAGAACTCTGAATTCCAATCTCTGTGTCTCTGTGTTTCAGTTGTTAATTTTCGCGTTTGGACTCGCTGCTTGCAGCATTCCGAATCTTGAGTCACCGTCATGCATAGAGTCTCGAAATGCCATTCGCGAATTCTATTCTTTTCATTTTGGGAACGACATGAAGTTTTCGATCGACAATCTGGCTCAGAGAAAGAAATTCTTGTCGGATAATCTGTTTGCCTCTCTGAACTCGGAAAGTGAAGGTGTCGATCCTTTCACCACCGGCACAAGCGACATTCCAAAAGCCTTTCGCGTCGGTGAATGCAAGTCAATTTCGAACGACAAAACTGAATTTCAGGTCCTGTTATTCTGGCGCGACGATACGCGAAGCGAGCAAAAAAAAATCAAGGTTGAAGCGGTCAGACAAGCCGGAAAATGGGTGATCGACAGTATCGCTGACAAATAGACAGAATGATCAAAGAAAATATCGAGCGCGTTTTGGAAAATGCTGAACGGCTCAACGAAAACCTCAACAGCTTTCTTTCGATCGAACGCGAACATGCTCTCGAACGCGTTGAAGAGTTGTCTAAGCAGACTGAACCGCTGCCTTTGTACGGAACCCCGATTGCCGTCAAGGACAATATTTGCACCAAAGGGATGCGGACATCGTGCGGTTCGCACATTCTCCATAACTACCGCGCCCAATACAACGCAACCGCTATACAACGTCTAAACTCGGCTGGGGCCGTAGTCGTCGGCAAAACGAACATGGATGAATTCGCAATGGGTTCGTCAAACGAAAGCTCGGCATTCGGGGTAGTCAAGAATCCCTGGGACACGACTCGAGTCCCTGGCGGCAGCAGCGGCGGATCGGCCGTGGCCGTCGCGTCAGGCGTGGTTCGGGCGGCTCTTGGCTCCGAAACCGGTGGTTCGGTTCGCCAACCCGCTTCGCTCTGCGGAATCATTGGCCTTAAGCCGACCTACGGGCGCATTTCACGCTACGGCCTCGTCGCGTTCGCATCGTCCCTCGATAATATCGGGATCTTCGGCCAAACGTCGCTTGATGCGGCAAAGGTTTTGGGAGTAATCGCAGGACGCGACTCTCATGATTCCACCTCGGCGAACGTTACGGTACCGGATTATGAAGCTGCTATCAATAACGATATTGCAGGCAAGGTAATCGGCGTTCCGCGTGCCTTATTCGGCGAGGGTCTCGATGATGAGGTGCGTAATTCCGTCGAAGCATCCATAGAGAATTTTCGTTCGCTGGGTGCAAAGATCGTCGATGTCGAGCTTCCCTACGCCAAATACGGCATTGCCGTTTATTACATCATCGCCACCGCCGAAGCTTCTTCAAATTTGGCTCGTTATGACGGCGTGCGTTACGGATTTCGGGCCGAGGGAGCACACGAGCTTCGCAAAATGTATTTCAAAACCCGCGAGGAAGGATTTGGGCCCGAGGTAAAGCGTCGAATAATGTTGGGTACTTACGTTCTTTCCAGCGGATATTACGATGCGTATTATTCCAAAGCCCAAAAAGTCCGAGCGCTTGTTAAGAAAGATTACGTCAAGGCTTTCGTAAATTTCGATGCAGTGCTTACGCCGACTTCGCCGTCGGTGGCGTTCAAGATAGGAGAACGCTCGGACGATCCGCTGGCAATGTATCTGAGCGACATCTATACTGTTTCGGCGAATCTAGCCGGCGTGCCCGCGATCAGCGTGCCTTGCGGACTATCATCCGAAGGTCTCCCGATCGGCGTCCAGCTGATAGGGAATTTTTGGTCGGAAGGAACTTTGCTCAATTTGGCGTCCAGATACGAAAGCGAGTTTCCTTTGAACGCGAAACCGCTTATTTTTGCGGAGTAATTATTTGCGGAGTAATTATTGAGTCAGCCTCAATTGCGTATATTCTGCATTTCTTGCCACAACGCCAAAATCGTCTTTAGGTAAAATGTCGCCCCACCTGCCTTCGTCCCTTAGAAGTGCATTGATCTCCGCCGTCGGCAATGGACGCGAAAACAGATACCCTTGACCGAATTCGCAGCCAAGAATTCTTAGCTGATGAAACTGATGTATCGTTTCGATTCCTTCGGCAATTACCGTAAGTTTCAACGCTCTCGCAAGAGCGATCACGGTTCGGACGATCTCGCCGTTCTCGGTTCCGTCTTCCATAGTGCTCACGAACGAGCGGTCGACCTTTAGCGTGTCAATGGGAAAACGGTGGAGATAACTAAGGCTCGAATAACCGGTTCCGAAATCGTCGATGCTTATTTTCACGCCGGTGGCCTTTATCTTTTTGAGCATCGCAATTGCATTCTCGGCATTTTCCATAACGGCGCTTTCGGTGATCTCGAGTTTTAGATTCGCCGGGTCGAACTGGGTGTCTGCAAGTATCGAAGCGATCTGATCGACAAGTCCAGGGTGCGAAAAATGCTTGCCCGAAAGATTTACGCTGACCATCAACGGCCGGTCGAATGTCTTTTGCCATTCGACTAGCTGTTCGCAGGCCGAACGAAGTATCTGCACCGTCATCGGAATGATAACGCCCGTCGATTCGGCCAGCGGTATAAAACTGTTTGGGGAAATAAGGCCGCGGCGTGGATGGTTCCACCGAACAAGAGCCTCAAAACCATTAATTTTAGCGTCTTCGAGAGTGACTATCGGCTGGTAGAAAAGCTCGAACTCGCGACGCTTTACTGCGAGTCTAAGATCTGTTTCCAGATCCAGCAGAGAAACCGCCTTGTCGTGCATGTCTTTATCAAACACGACATACGCCTTCTGGTCCCCTTTCGCGTAGTACATCGCTATATCGGCGTCACGAAGTATTTCTTCCGCTTTATTGTAATTACTTCCGCCAAATGTAACCCCAACGCTTACGCTTGTAAACACCTGACGGCCGTCCAGCGAAAAAGGCTCGGCTATTTGCCGTGCAACCGTATCTGCAAGTCCTGTCGCCTCCGTTTTATCGATGATCTCGGGTAAAATGATCGCGAACTCATCGCCGCTGAATCTTCCAACTATCCCGCTTTCCGGAACGATGTTCTTCAAACGCGCGGCCACGTTCATTATCAACCGGTCTCCCACCGAATGGCCGAGGCTGTCATTGAGCGTCTTGAAGCGGTTAAGGTCGAGGAAAAGGACGGCAAACGCCTGATCGGCTCGCCTCCGGTATTTCTCCAGTAATTCGCTTATCTTCTCGACAAACTGGCGCCTGTTAGGCAGTCCGGTAAGCTCGTCATGATATGCAGCATATTTGAATTTCTCGCGGCTTTCATGCAGGGCTTCGGCGCTTTTCTCAAGTTCGTCGACATAATGCTCCAGGTCAAGAACATGGCTTTCGGCCTGCTCGGCACGGGCACGTTCGGCCTGTTCCGCTTTTGCCGACGTCTTTCGGATATCGTTTACATATCGAACATAGGTCAAATAGACCAAAGAGAAGATGGCTGCAACGGCTGCAAAAAGATATATGTCGATTTGTTGGAGTGCTTTGGTCAAGAGTCCGGCCATTAACGCGCCGCTAAGATACATGGCCAAAGCATTCAGACAATATTCGTTCCAGACGCGCCACAGTGCCTCGTCGCTCTTGATTGCAATAAACGCTGAAACAAAAGCAGAGTTCACTATGAACTGAGCCAAGGCCATAACAAAAAGCACCAGAACGAGTCGGGTCATGCTCGCGCCATTTAACGCCATCTCGGGCGGCCCAAAAGCGTAGGTGACAGCGGCGGTAGTAACAAAAACCGAGGATGTGGCAATTACTACATTGATAAGTACTGTCATTTTCCGGATCATTATTCCCTGCCACCGGAAAAGGAGCGATGTGAACCCCGCTTCGAACATTCCTAGCAGCACCGCTACTTCTCCTCCGTAGAGCAGCATGGACAGAAATATCAGCGCATCTGAAACGGTTAGATGAATCTTGGTTCTTGGCAACTGGATTCGAAGATAGGAGCTGAAGAAAACCGTCACGACGGCAATTATGGCCAGCCCGGCGTCCATTTTATCTAACCGCAGGCCGCTTATTGCCCATGCGACAGCGACCACCCCAACCGGCAGGAGCAAGGCAAGGTACAGCCTAATGGTCCATTCCTTTTTTTGGTCTTTTTCCATTAAAAAGGGCGGTGAGAAATTCAGGAAAGCAGTTACAGGAACGAGAAAGAAACTTTTAAGTATCGCGAGGGAGGTAAGGTGGCAAGTTGATCAGCCACAAGCATTATAGTCCAGATCGGCGGATTATTCCACGTTTTTTTTGCATTGGCCATGATTTTTTGCCGAGATCAGGATAGACCGGAAAGTCGTTACGCTATTGAAAATAAAAGCGTGACAACCAATACGACTGCCACGCTTTCGAGAATGAAGAAACGGGTGTTTCCGCCCGTCAATGCATTCGCTGCGAAGGATCGCCATGAACGATTACGCTGTTGGATTGCGACCGCGTTCCGTCGTTTATCAATAGGCCGTCACTTATTAGCAATCCGTCGCTGATTAAAAGACCATCCGCCATAGGTGAATTATCGGGCAGCATGAAGTTGTCAGAGATCAGCAGGCCACTGGCTCCAATCGGCGTTCCCCACGTCAGCGTTTGATAACCGCTGGCCGGCGAACCGTCCGGAAGAATGGTTCCATCGCTTATCAACAACCCATCGCTAATGAGCAACCCGTCACTAATCAACAAACCATCGCTGATGAGCAACCCGTCACTTATCAATAATCCGTCACTAATGAGCAGGCCGTTGTCATAAATACGTTGGTATTGCGTTATCCAATCGGTTCCCGTTACTGCCGCGTAGCTCGGCAGCATCCCGCCCGACCACTGGAATCGTGTTCCGGCAATAGTTGTCGTATGAACTGGCATCGTACCCGTAAGCATCCGTTCTCCGTGCGGCGTCGGATTCGGCAGATTTTGGCGGAAAGAACGAGCAAGGCGGATCGCGCCTTCGACATTTAGTTGACCCGTTCCTTGTTCGAGCGAATTGAATCCGGCAAGACGCTGCGACGTGTATTGCAGGATCATCTTCACCAAGTTCGGAGTCAGTTTCGGGTTTGTCTGCAGCATCAGGGCAACGGTTCCGCTAACGATCGGCGTCGCCATCGACGTGCCGCTCATGTACATCATTTTGCGGCTGTCGTCCGCCGAATTCTCGACTTCCAATTCTTCGTTGCCTTCGACGATCACATTTTCTTCCGACTGTGCTCCGATTATCAAGTTGCCCGGAGCAGCGATGTCGGGTTTGATCAGATGATCGTAATGCTTGACACCTGCAGCGTCGCGCCAGAAAGAGCGTGTCGGGCCGCGTGAGCTGTAGGTCGTCACGCCGTCGTCATTACGAGCATCGGTTCCAAAAGTATTCGTGGCGCCCACGGTAATAACAGAGGGATCGTTGCCGGGCGAATGGATCGCGCCGTATATCCTTTGTCCCGACGGAAGTTTTCCGTTATTTCCCGCCGCCGCAACAACGACAATTCCTGCCTCCGTCAACCGACGCACGGCACGGCACAATGGATCATTTCGCCATGTTTCGATCGCCGGAGCGCCGAGGCTCAAATTAACAATGCGAATGTTGTTCTGAATGCGATTTGCGTAGATCCAGTTGATCGCGTTTATGAACGAGGCTGTGTTGCCGATGCCTTGATCGTTCAACACTTTCACATTGATGATCTTGGCGTTCGAAGCAACGCCCTCATGGTTATTCATGTACAGGCCGTCGCCGACGTTCAGATTCTGACCGGTTCCGCCCGCCGCCAGCGATGCGACGTGCGTACCATGACCGTAATGGTCATAGTTGGCATTACCGGTGTTAGAAAAATCAACGCTCCTAACGACACGACGAGCACCGGTCGAATTTACGAACGACCGATGATCTTCACGAATGCCCGAATCTACGACCGCGATGCCGACGTCCCTTCCGTCAAGTTCCGTGCTTGTATTCGCGACACCGATTCCCAGAACATTGACGTTCAATCCCTGCTGGATGGTGCGCACGAGCGATGTCCCGGTCGTCGTCTCAATATGTCCGAAAAGCTTGATCTCGCGGTCCAACGAAAGATGCTGCGAACCGCGTGCATTTGCAACCGCTTCAGCCGCACGAACCGGAAGTTCGATGACCATCATGTCAAGATTCTCGGCGCGGCTTTCTACCGAGATATTATTTGCCCGCAATATTTTTTGAAGCTGCGGGTCATTTATGTCCTCTGATTGAAGAATGACCTTTACTCGTTTATTCGGTTCGGCGTCGGCTAACAACTCACGAAGATCTGGGGAGAGTTTATCGCCGACAAAGGGATCTTTTTCGAATCCTGCAGCTTCGACTTTTTCAAACCGTGCCTGCAATACTTCGTCAAGAATTATGTTCTGGAAATACTGTTCCCTGGTCGCAACGCCTATCAACTTCACCTTGCCGGTTTTTATCGCGGCATAGATCTTTTCGGCGGCCTCGACTCCAAAACACGGGTTATCCTTTGCAAAACTGTTTATATCGTCAATGAATAGCACCGATTTCCCTTTCGAGGTTTCGGCGAACAAAAGAATTCGGTCCAGATTCGCAACTGGATTTCCGGCATCCGCGAATAATACATCCCAATCTATCGAATAGACGGACACGCCGCTCTTTGCAGCCACTTCTTCAACAATCGAGCGCCGATGTTCGGCTTCAATGTCGACTAGCACAGGATTTTTATTTGCGGCAGATGTCAGAATGCGCGACACGCGCAAGGCTTCCCTGGAAACCTCGGCGCTAGAATCTTTCGATTCATAACCCGAAACGCGCGACAGAAAGCGAGGTGTTTTGGATTCTGTTTCTACGATTCTGGTCCTGCCTAAGAATGCAGTTTCATTCTCTACCCTTTGCGCTATCACGAACGTGGGGAAAATCAGCGATGCCAACATTAAGGTGGTCATCGCACATGTTCGAATATTTTTTAGACTTTGAACTTGCTTCATCATCATCTCCGATCTTTCCAATTAGATAATTTTCCGCAGCCTGTTCTGCAATCGCTGTTCCTATCGCGAATCTGCAATTGCGTTTCACTGAAAACATCGAAAAATGTTGAATTTTCAGAATTGGTTTTGACTTTGAAGAATTTCAACCAGAGCCATTCTGACCGGTCAGCATGATTGAATCGGTCATTCAATATGAACGAAAAAGGCGATGCGGAAAATATCTCCCGCACCGCCGTAAGTTGTTGTTTTTAATTGGATTATTTCGTGATTCCGACCTGTGTAAGCGCGTAAGCATAATCGAACGCTACTTCCTTCAGCCGGTCGTAACGTCCCGACGTAC
>JBQTJB010000233.1:0-2196 GCA_052387555.1 Blastocatellia bacterium
GCAGCACAAGGGACAGGCGGCTTCAACGAATCTTCGAAAACCCGAAGATAGTTATTAAGTTAGGATTTTCGTTCACCTTTTTCGCAATTCGAAATAGTTCATATCAGGCTGGCGGCTTTTGGTCGAGCCAAACGCTAGTTTTCTGTTGATGTTTGCGGCTTTTTGTTAGAAAATATTCTTTTAGCCATTCTTTCGTACACCCTTTTCCGAACAAACGATGAAACCTTTAGCCCAAAATTCGCTCATTCAAAACCGTTATCTGATAGTTCATCTCATCGGAAAAGGCGGAATGGGAGAGGTTTATCTTGCTGTCGATCAGCGTCTCGGCAGTGCTATTGCATTGAAACGAACCTATTTTGCGGGCGACGAGATGCTTGGGAACGCCTTCGAACGCGAAGCACGGATCTTGGCCCGAATGCGTCATCCCGTGCTCCCAAAAGTTAGCGACCATTTCGGCGAAGGCGACGAACAGTTCCTTGTAATGGAACACATTTCCGGCGACGATCTGTCAAAACGGATCGAAGCCGCAAACAAGCCATTTCCTACCAGTTGGGTGATGTTCTGGGCCGACCAACTGCTCGACGCGCTTTCGTATCTTCATTCACACGAACCGCCGATCATCCATCGCGACATAAAGCCGCAAAATCTAAAGCTCACTGACGAAAATCACATAATCCTATTGGATTTCGGGCTATCAAAAAATTCGACCGGGCAGACGAATATTGCCGATTCAGGCAGCAGCACAGGCAGCATTGTAGGTTATACGCCGCATTATGCTCCGATGGAGCAGATACGCGGCATCGGGACCAGTCCCAAAAGCGATCTCTATTCGCTTTCGGCCACGTTGTACCAGTTGCTTACAAACACCGTTCCGCCCGATGCGTTGTCGCGTGCCGATTCGATGCTTAACGGTCTCCCCGATCCGATAACGCCGCTTTCCGAAGTAAATCCCGAAATAACTAACGCCGTTTCCGACGTTATCCTTCGCGGGATGGAAGTGAGCCAAGAAAAGCGGTTTTCGACCGCGCGTGAGATGCAAAAGGCTCTTCGGAAAGCTTACAGCCAGATTCAGGATGCGATGACCGCAAAGACGGTGGCGTTTAATTCCGGTGTTGACACAACGACCGAGACGGCCGATCACCAAACCGCGAACGTCGCGGTAACTACCAATACTGCTGCCGAAGTTGCCGCGCCGCAAGATGAGCCTTTGGTTGATTTCGACGCAACGATCGCGTTCGACCCGATTGCCGATTCGGGTTCGGTTCGACAGGCGGATGTACAAACCGAAGTATTTCTCGCAGGCAGTAATTCACTCCCGATTCCGGAGCAGAGCATACCTGTTGCCGAAACGCCGCTTCCTGAGGCCGATTACGGAATGGCGCATAAATTTTCAACTAATCCAGGAAATGTACAGACCGAGTTTACGGCCGCTGAAAATGAGTATGTTGCTGACTCAACCGCCCCTAACTTTGCCTTTGATGACGGCAGCTCGGGTGCTAAAGAAGCGGACTATTTCACAGATAAAAACGAATACCGCGATCCAGGAGTGGCGGCACAACCCGAAGCCTTTGCCACGGTAGCCGCTTCCGCATCACAGTTTCAGTCATCGACGGCAGATGCGTATGTTTCGGCTCCGGCTCCGCCGGCGGCCGTTCAAGCAGCTCCGGCAAAAAAGAAGTCTTCCGGAAAGATTTTCGCGATAGTCGGCGGGCTTTTTGCTTTGTTTATTTTAGGTGCGGTTGTGGCCGGCGGGGCGTGGTTTATCTACAACAATTACGCCAACGTGATAACCGAAACAGAACCTACGCCGTCGCCGGAAGAATCGATCGAGCCGTCACCTTCGCCGGAACCATCGGTCGAAGCCATTGTCGAGACGAACACCAATACCAATTCGAACACAAGCGATGTTGCCGATTCGAATTCTTCGACAACCAGTGACGACCTGACAGTTGGCCCGACGCCGGCTCCAACTGTTGAAACGACGCGCCCGGATACCACGCCCGTATCCAGGCCGACTCCGCAGATCGTTATCAAAAATACGCCTACCAGACCGCAGCAAACGCCTGGCACAAAGGCGACGCCGAAACCTAAACCGAGGGATGACCGTACCGTCATTCTTCAGTAGTTTGGAGATACATAAAAATGTATAAAAGGGTCACATATAGTTTTTCTTTTCTGAGTATTCTTATCGCCGCC
>JBQTJB010000234.1:0-1895 GCA_052387555.1 Blastocatellia bacterium
TTACCCGGGATTTCACCAAAGAATTTTGTATGAGAGATGGCTCGATAGATTGGAATAAGCTTGTCCGATTCAATGCCGAAACTCCCAGAAAGCTGTCAACGACGAAAAAACAATGATCGCAGAAAACCTGATTGGCTTTGACACGATTCCACAAACGATACCGCATTTTTGCATCGAGTCGTTTCGCCGTAACAACAAAAAAGACGCTTTGGCGTTTAAGATCGACGAAGTCTGGAACTATATTGCCGGTCCCGACGTCATCGAACGCATTCGGCGTACCGCGCTTGGCTTGTCGGCATTGGGCGTAAAGGCCGGCGACCGCATCGCGATTATTTCCGAGAACCGTCCCGAGTGGTCGTTGACGGACATTGCGATCCTCTCGCTAAGAGCGGTGAATGTTCCGATCTACACGACACAGGCCGTCGAGCAGATTCGATATATTCTCGAAGATTCCGGCGCGAAGATGTTGTTCGTTTCGGGAAAGAAGCTGCTTAAACATGCGGAGAATGCGATACAAAGCGTCGAACGGCTGGAAAAACTTATCTTCTTCGATGCGGACGCAAAACCCGAAAACGACAGCAGGGCATTGACGCTTGCAGAGGTCGAATCGAAGGGCGAACGAAACGAAATGGGAGAATCGTTCGACGAGCTTCTCGAACAGGTAAAATCCGACGACCTGGCGACAATAATTTACACTTCTGGCACTACCGGTGAGCCAAAAGGCGTCATGCTGACGCACGAAAACTTTGTTTCGAACATAGTTGCTATTTCGAGAGGATTGCCGATACGCAGCACGGATCGCTCGCTCGCGGTTTTGCCCTTGTCTCATATTTTTGAACGCACGGTCTTTTATGTCCTTTGTTCGAATGGCGTTGCCATCCATTACTGCGCGGCGTTCGACCAGATCGCATCGCATTTGCAGGAAGTAAAACCGACGATAATGACGGCCGTGCCGCGTCTTTTCGAGCAGGTTTATCATAAGATAGTCAAAAAAGGTAAAGCGGCCGGCGGATGGAAAACGTCGCTGTTCGATTGGGCGTTGGGCGTCGGCCAGCAATATTGGGCCGCTAAAGATGTCCATAAATCGGTTTCGCCGATCCTGGCCGCAAAGCACGCTCTGGCAAGCAAACTCGTTTTTTCAAAATGGCGCGACGGAGTCGGCGGCCGTCTGCGTTTCTTTGTGTCGGGCGGAGCCCCGCTTTCGAAAAAGCTTTCATATGCGTTTTGGGCCGCCGGTATTCCAATATTGCAGGGCTACGGAATGACCGAAGCCTGCGTTACCTGCGCAAATCGCCCGGACGACAACAAGGTCGGATCAATAGGCACGCCGTTCGAAGGCATCGAGATGAAGATAGCGGAAAGCGACGGCGAGATCCTGATCCGAGGCAAAAACGTGATGAAGGGCTATTACAACAAGCCCGATGAAACCGCCAAAGCTATCGACAGCGATGGGTTTTACCACACTGGCGATGTCGGTTACATGGACGAGGACGGCCATTTCTATGTTACCGACCGTATCAAGGATCTTTTCAAACTGTCGAACGGAAAGTATGTCGCGCCGCTTCAGGTCGAGAGTTTGTTAAAGCAAAGCCCGCTCGTTGGGCAGCCGGTCGTTGTCGGGTCGGGAAGGAAGCAGGTCGGGGCTTTGATCGTCCCGGATTGGGAAACGCTAAAGGATACCTTGAAGGATGAAGGAATCGACGCAAGCGGTTCGCGCGAAGAACTTTGTGAAAACCCGCACGTGATAAAACGCGTTCAGCGCGAAGCAGTCGAACTAACCCGCGAGCTTAACGATTACGAACGCGTGAAACGGGTGTATTTGCTGCCGAGAGAATTCTCCATCGATAAAGGCGAAATGACGCCGACGCTTAAAATCAAACGCAGCGTCATTGACG
>JBQTJB010000235.1:0-10141 GCA_052387555.1 Blastocatellia bacterium
CCTCCAATGAACGGCAGCTGAAACTCCTGTTTTGTCAGGATCGCTACGGTTCCGAGCGCTCCGCCGATAGCCAACGAACCCACATCGCCCATAAAGACCTCGGCCGGCGGAGCGTTATACCAAAGAAATCCGAGGCTTGCGCCGACCATCGCGCCGCAAAAAACCGTTAGCTCCGCCGAAGCCGGATTGTGCGTAATGTCAAGCCGCTCCGCCCACCGAGCGTCACTCGCGATGTAGGTCAATGCGGTCAACGCGGACATTGCGATGAACGTCACGCTGATCGCAAGGCCATCCATTCCGTCGGTCAGATTTACCGCGTTCGACGAACCAAGAAGTATAAAAATAATAAAGATCAGATACAGCCCGGGCCAAAGATATGTAATTCCGTTCGGTTCCGCAGTCGCCTTGAGGAACGGAATGCTCAGGTTCCATGAATAATTCGTCAGCCAATACAGCACGGCCCAAACGGCTACCGCCGTAATCAGTTGCCCGGCAAGCTTTTGTTTACCGGTCAGCCCGAGGCTGCGTTTTTTGACGATCTTTATGTAATCGTCTGCAAATCCGATCGCCGCAAATAGTATTGTTGCTATAAGGGCAAGCCACAGAAACAGGCTGTCTAACCGCGCCCAAAGAACTGTTGAAAGAAATACCGCACCGATTATCAGTACGCCGCCCATCGTCGGCGTTCCCTTTTTGGCCTGATGCTCGGCAGACAGTTCTTCGCGAATCTCCTGTCCGACGTCAAGTTCCCTCAACTTTTTGATAACTTTTCCGCCAAGCAAAAGCGAAACGAGCAGCGCCGTTATAGTCGCCATCGCCGTTCGGAACGTAACGTATTGAATTACGTTCAGTCCTTTAAAGAAATACGATTCGCTGGTCGTGCCGTATTGTCTAAAGACTAATTGATAGAGTAAGTAGTAGAGCATTTTCGAATTCGTCGGTCCGATGGCTGGCTATTCGGCGTCGTTTTATGCCGCGCTGCCGCTAATGCCTTTCTCCAATTCAAATTTTTCCAAAAGCTTCTCCAAAACCTTTTCCGTTTTTACTCCGCGTGACCCCTTTATCAAAACAACATCGCCCTCCTGAACTTTCCCGGCCAATAACGCCCCGGCCGATTCCGAGTCTTCTGAGAACAATGCGTTTTCAAGACCATTGTCCAGTGCTCCTTCGACAAGATGACGTGCTAACCCGCGAACGCCGATCAGCACATCGACGCCGCTCCCGGCAATTTCACCGCCGACCAGACGATGAATACCGGCCTCGTCCACGCCGAGTTCGAGCATTTCGCCCGCGACAACGATCTTTCTTTTTGCAGCAAGTCCGCCCTCGACCAAAGTCTCGACCATCGACATCAACGCCGCTGGGTTTGAATTATACGAATCGTTGATGACCGTAAAACCTTTTTTGAATCTAACTACCTGGCCGCGTTGTGCCGGTGCCTCGACCGTTCGCAATGCATCGGCGATCACGGCGGCGGTCATTCCGAAAACATGACCGACCGACGCGGCGGCAAGGGCATTTAAAATGTTATGTCTTCCGTTCAGTGGAAACGAAACCGGAGCCGTTCCTGTCGGTGTTCTCAGATCGAACACAGTCGAACCAAAACCACCCGAAAAGATGTTTTCGGCTTTTACGTCGGCGTTTGAGTCGATGCCGAAAGTAACCGTATTTCCTTTGCTCAAATCCTTCATCGCCGAAACCCTCGGATCGTCGGCATTTAAAACAGCAGTTCCACCATCTTTCATGCCTTCGACAAGTTCGGCTTTTGCTTTCGCGATATTCTCTATCGAACCGAGATGCTCTAAATGAACCGGAAGCACGTTCAATTCAACGGCAACGTCCGGCGGCGTGATCCTGCAAAGCCGTGCGATCTCGTTCATTGGCGTGGACATTCCCATTTCCAGAACCGCAACGTCATAGCTATTGTCTTTTGCCAGGTTGAGCACGGTCAACGGATGTCCAAGGCCATTGTTATAATTTTTGATGTTGCGCAGGACATTCTGTCCGCTCGATGAAAGAACGTGCGCAGTCAGTTCCTTTGCTGTCGTCTTTCCTGCACTGCCGGTTATGGCGACAACCGGCTTGTTCCACTCGAGATAGACGCCGTGCGCAAGTTTTTGAAGCGCCGCTATTGCGTCATTAACGAAAATCAAACGGCTTTCGAAATCTCCGAGCCGCTCACGATGTTCCTCAAACCGGTCGCGGCGAACCACGCATGCGGTAGCTCCTTTATCAAATGCCGGCGGAACGAACTCCGTCGCGTCGTCGAAATTGCCATTAAATCCATTGTTCTTGTAATCCGGCTGCGACAAAGCAAAAAACACATCACCCGCCTGAATTTCACGTGAATCTATTGCGAATGACACGACTTCACGTTCCGACAAAGCGGGGGCTGCGGCTGGCGCCTCGGCGCCCATATATCCGATAGCGGTTTTCAGCTTCAAGTCTTGTTTTTTGTTTTCTCGGTCGATGATTTCCTTAATTCGACCACACGCGGCCGTGCGTCCGGGGGAGCGGGAACTGCAGGACGCGGTTTTGTCTCCGGCTTTTTCTCGGGTTTTATCTCGACAGTTTTTTCCGGCCTCAGCGCTTTTTTCTTTTGAACGGATTCGGCTTTTTTCAGCTCTTCTCTGCGCGTTTCCTTCCGTTCTGAGTTGATCTTCAAGGCAGCTTTTTCTTCGATGATAGGAGCCGCCGGAGTTTCGGGGTTTTCCGCAACCAGAGTTTCGACGCTGCCGATGTTTTCGGGAACGTCTTCCGGATTATCGGTTGGCATTTCGATTTGCGTGTCGCGGGAAACGTTTAGTTCGGGAAGAATCCGATCGGCGATTTCACGAAAAACCGGGGCAGCCACTTGCCCGCCGTCGCGCCCGCCGATCTTGGGTTCGTCCATGATTACGGCAATCGTGACAGCCGGATTTTCAGCAGGTGCGAAACCTATGAACGACGACATGTATTTGGAGGGATTGACGCGCTTTAAAACCGGGTCGTACTTCCATGCCGTGCCGGTTTTTCCGGCGGACGTGTAGCCGCTCAATTGAGCTCGTTTTCCGGTGCCGTCGAGCACGACCTGGCGCAGCATCGTCCTCAAATCTCGCGCCGTCTCGCTAGTTACAACCCGCGTCGTTTCAGGCTTTGCAACGGAAATAACCTTTTCGTCTGACTGTCTGATTTCCTTGATTATATGCGGCTGAACTCGGATCCCATCATTTGCTATCGTCGCAAAAGCAGTTGCCATTTGCAATGCAGATACGCCGATTTCATAACCGATAGCCATCGACGCTAGTGAGTCGCCGTTCCACTTGTCGGGATGCCTTACGATACCGCTTGTTTCGGCCGGTAATTCGATTCCCGTCGACTTTCCGAAACCCAATTTTTGGACGGTCCCGTAAAAGCTTTCCTTGCCCACGCGCATGCTCGTTTTGATAGCGCAAACGTTACTGGAATGAGCAAGTGCCTTTGCTGCCGTGACGCTGCCGATGGCGTGCGAATCTGTGAACCTGTGCTTTGCTATTTCAATTGTTCCGTTACCGCTGTCGATCATCGCATCCGGGGTGATTAGTTTGCGTTCGAGGGCGGCACCGTAAGTAACCAGCTTAAAAACCGATCCGGGCGAATAAACGCTCTGCACGGCACGATTCGTAAGGTTGTCAGGCGTGATCGTTCCGAGAGCATTCGGATCGTAAGTCGGATAATTCGAAAGGGCGAGCACTTCTCCCGTCCGATGATTGACAACGATAGCTGTTCCTGATTTCGCGCCCGAAGCTTTTACGGCTTTAGAAAGAGCCTCGTCTGTTATGTATTGAATCGAATTATCTATCGTCAGCACGATGTCGTTCGGCGGCTCCTGTTCGGAGACGGTTTCGTCATAAACGCGGCCCAAACGGTCGCGTTCCTGAATCTTTTTGATTACCGAGCCGTAGAGCAAGTCGTTCTGTGATTGTTCGATGCCCGCCTGACCAACACCGTCGGCATTGCTGAATCCGACTACATGAGCCGCAAGCGTTTGCTGCGGATAGCTTCGTTTTTGCTCGTCACGCCAATGGAGTCCTGCGAATCTTGGCAGATCGGGTTTCTTTATCTTCGGATCTTCGAGAGCATTATTTATTCGCTGAAAAGTTTCGTCGTCGAGTTCACGGGCAAGCGGGACAAACTTGCGTTCGTCGTTTTTTGCTTCCTGCAACTGGCTTTCGAGCTGATTCTGTTTCAATCCCAAAACAGCAGCAATTGATTTGGCCGCCGCTGGAACATTTTCGATAGCCGTGGCGTCGGCATAAAGCGTTTTTACTTTAATGCTCATAGCCAGAACGCGATTATTTCTGTCGAAGATTGAACCGCGAAGCATCTTGGACTTCTTAATGTCCATGCGCTTTAGAGTGGCTTGTTCCTTCAACCAGCCATGTTGATGGATCTGCAAATAGACGAGACGAGCACTGACGCCGCCGAACCAAAGAAGCAGTACCGCAACGACCAACATGAATCGCGTAAACGCAACCTGCCGCATGTTTGGCCTCTTCTTTCTCTTATTTACTAATCTTACTGGCATGTCCGACCTTTATCGTAATTTTGCGATCTGACGGTCGATCTGGATTGTTGCGGGTTTCGATTTTGCGGTTTTCTTTACCTGCTTGTCCAAAGTATCTGAATTCAAATGCGAAACTGTGGAAACCACTGCAGGTTTTTGATAGACGATCGCCTTAACCGACGGTAAACGTTGACCGACCGGCTTGGTTGATTGAACGGCGGAAGCCGGAACAGCGCTCGTGCGAAGCTCGCTTTCCAGCTCAGGATTTATCTCGCGGAAGCCTAACAAACGGGCCGTCTTTCTTATCTCGCCAGGCGAGAGCGACATTTCGCGGGCAAGCATCAAACGCCGCTTTTCGGTTTCAAGGTCGTCAAGCTGTTTGCGTAGCGTCGAATTTTTGAATCCGAATTCCATCGAGATAAAATGTTGACGGGCAGCAAAGAAAAAACCTGCTGCCAATATGCAAGCACAGATTATTGTAAGGATAAAATAACGCCATGGAATCGAGCTGAATGCAATATGCGGGTCTTTGGGTGAAATCGGACGCGGATGGTTTCGTTTTCTCATTGCTCGTCTCCCGGAAAGTGTGGACATTTTTACCTTAAGTCAGCTTTCTGATAGCCCTTAGCTTTGCGCTTCGTGAACGCGGGTTCGATCTGGCTTCTTGTTCGCTCGGAATAACAGGTTTCTTCGTCAGCAAATCCACCGTTTTTGCCGACCCGCATACACATATTGGGATTCGCGGCGGACAGAAACATTTTCCCGACAACCTCTGAAATGTTTGTTTGACTATGCGGTCTTCGAGAGAGTGGAACGTTATAACCGCTAATCTGCCTTCTTTTTTCAATCGATCGATCGAGTCGATCAAAAATCTTTCTAAAATGCCGATCTCATCGTTTACTGCGATACGCAGTGCCTGAAAGGTTCGCGTCGCCGGGTGAATCTTGTCTTTCGGACCTCGGCGAACGCACCGCTCGACCAATTTCGCGAGTTCCGTCGTGGTCCGGATCGGCTGTCCGCTTTCTCTTTTTTCAACTATCCATTTCGCTATCTTCCGCGAGGCCCTTTCCTCACCGTTCTCGTAAATAAGGTTGGCTATTTCCTTTTCAGAAAGTGTTTCCAACAAGTCCGCCGCTGTCGGGCCGTTAGAATCTGCATCCATCCGCATATCGAGCGGTGCTTCGAACCGAAAACTGAAACCGCGGCTTTCCGAATCCAACTGAAGCGACGAAACGCCAAGATCGGCAATTATTCCATCGACCTGATTCACGCCTTCTTCGTCGAGTATCGAGCCGATAGACGAGAAGTTTCCGTGGCGAACCTTGATCCTTGTCCCAAATCCGGCTAAACGTTCGCTTGCTTTTGCTAATGCTTCCTGATCCTGGTCGACGCCGATAACGTTGGCTTTATCAGATCGTTCCAGTATCGCTTCCGCATGACCGCCCATTCCTATAGTGGCATCGACGAAAACCCCTCTGCGTTCCGGTTCCAGAACATCAAGGGTTTCATTCAGCAGCACGGTTTTGTGAAGCTCGGTTGGCCGTCGATCCTGCATATTCAAAGAACTCTGGGTTTAGATACTGCCGCCGTCGTTTAATTTTTCCGACAAATCGGGTTTTTCAGGTATTTAGCTGGTCGAACGAAGGTAAATTCAGCCCCACAGATCCAAAATATCCGAAAAAACGTGCTGAAAAGCGTCTGGAGTCAAAGACTTTGCGTTTTGTGGGAAGCGCTTAAAATATTAAACACTTATTTTATAATCCACTTAGCTCGCCGACCTCGATTTGGGATATTGTCGAACAACCATATGCATCTTACGCTGATTTTGAATTTGATGTCAACATCTAAATTCGTAAAAAATATTAATCACGTGTTTAAGCAAAGATAGAGTATTTATAGGTTCTTTATTTTGAACGGCTCGAGCGTTTTATCGTTCAGCATTTTGCTGTAAACTACAATATTTGCCTCTTATGGACTCTGTAACCTTCCAGATTATCGCCTTTGGGCTGCTCGCCGCTGCCGCCAACGTCCTCGGCGGCTTGATCCTTTTCCCTTCAAGGCTACACAAAAGTTACAAGAAAAGCCTCAAATATCTTTTGGCACTCGGAGCCGGTTTCATGCTGGCGGTTACTTTTTTTGAGATGGTGCCGAAATCAGTAACGCTTTGGCAACAGGCAAATCCCGAACATCCCGACGATCTTTACGTCCCGATGCTCTTGCTTTTAGGCGGTTATTTGCTTACGCAGTTCTTCGAACACACCATCGCCCCGCATTTCCATTTGGGCGAAGAGGTTCACAGCGATCACGTAATCTCGGCTCGCTCCGCGTACACCGGCGTCGGCGGGCTTCTGATTCACACTTTTTTCGATGGAGTATCTATTGCGGCTGCTTCGCAGATTGACTCAAAAGTCGGGTTTCTGGTCTTCGTTGCCGTGTTCCTGCACAAGTTTCCTGAAGGCTTCACCATTGGTTCGATGATATTGGCGGCGGGAAAGGGCTTTCGTGAAGTTCTTATAGCAACAACGCTTATCGGCGCAACAACGCTTTTGGGCGTGTTGATATTTTATTTTGCCGGCACTCAGCTTGGTTTTTCGGTGCAGTACGCTTTGCCGCTGGCATGCGGGATCACGCTTTACGTAGCCGCAAGCGACCTGATCCCTGAGGTAAACCACCATGGCGGTAAACGGCCGTTCGTCTCGCTATCGGTCTTTGCGGGTGTTGCTTTGTTCTTTCTGGTTCATTTTTCGACCCACAACTTTCTCGATAAATGACCGAAAAAAAATTCGGAACATTTTGTAACCGGCGGCGTAAATTATCACGGAGGTAATTTGAAACGATGAGAGAGCCTTTAGTCGCTGGAATTTTGAGTTTGTTGATTCCCGGAATCGGGCAGATCTATAACGGACGAATACTTGTAGGCATCCTTTGGCTGCTCTTAACTGGTGTTTCCTGGATTGGATCCGCAGGGCTTCTGGGATGGGTCGTTCATCTGATCTCCGCGTGGTGTGCCTACAGCTACGCAAAAGATAATCCTGTCAGAGCATAAAATTTTCTTCATGCAATCCTCCTCTTACCCGGCGTCCGGTGATGCCGGGCTTTTTGTTTGCGGGAACAGCGGCCCGAATAAAATCAGTGGTTAGCCATATCAAGTCGATTTTGCTAGCATCTTAGACGAACTTTCGATTTATTATGGTTAAGGAAGGCTTGCCGTTCGTTTTGATTCCCAGCATAATCGCGCTCATTCTTGGGTTTTTCCAGGTTTGGATCGCGGCGGCATTATTTATGCTGCTGGCGGCGTTCATGGCATATTTCTTTCGCGACCCATATCGCGAGGTTCCGAAAGGTGACGGCCTGATAGTTTCCGCAGCCGACGGCAAGGTTACGCGAATAGATGAAAACGACGAAAGCAAATTGGTCAGCGTTTTCCTTTCGCCTCTGGACGTCCATATCAACCGGTCGCCTATTGCAGGCAGAATCACGAAAGTCGATTACATCTCCGGAAAGAAGTCACCCGCGACGAGCAACGAAGCGAGCCTCATAAACGAACGCAATTCAATCACCATTGAAAACAGCCGTGTCACGGTCGTCTGTACTCAGATCGCCGGAATAGTCGCCCGTAGAATCGTCTGCTGGAACAAGCAAGGCGATGAACTCGAACTCGGGCAGAGATTCGGTCTTATTAAATTCAGCTCGCGGACCGACCTGTTGATGCCTGCGAACGTGGAATTGAAGGTAAAAATAGGCGACCGGGTAGTAGGCGGCGAAACAATCATTGCCAAAATTGTCGGATAAGAATGGAAACCGCAGAAAACAAACTTGTCCATAGAGGGATAAAGAAAGGCCTTTACGTCATTCCTACCGCATTTACGGCGGCAAATGTGGGAATGGGGTTTCTTGCGGTTATATATTCGATACGAGGTTTCCAGATCGTCGCGACAAATCCCATAGGGGCGTCGGGTTATTTCAATTACGCAGCGGTTGCGATAGGTCTGGCAATTCTTTTCGACACGCTGGACGGTCGCGTCGCAAGAATGACGAAAACGACGACCGAGATCGGAGTTCAATTCGATTCGCTGGCCGATGTGCTCACGTTCGGCATTGCTCCGATTGCACTAATCTACAGTTGGGCAATCGGAGCGTCGTTTCACGAAAACAGCAGCGAGCATGCACTCGGCGTTTTTCTCCTCTTTATGTATCTGATGTGCGGCGCGTTCCGCCTTGCGAGGTTCAATCTGCAATCAACGCGCCCGCGTGTGCTGCAGGAAGGAACCATGAAGCTCGACAAGAAAAATTTCGTCGGCCTGCCGATTCCACCAGCTGCAGGTTTGATGGCCGCGATCGTACATTTTGCCCCGATGCCGCTGAGCTCCTACGGAGAAGGCTTTTCGCGGTTTTACAGCATGCTCTTCATGATTCTGATCGCGGTGCTCAGCGTCCTGATGGTAAGCACGCTGCGGTACTCGAGTTTCAAGACCGCCGGTGCCGGCCGCCGCAACCTCTATTTGGTACTGCTGATCGCCGCCACTGGAATGCTGATGTTTCTTTATTCCAAATACGTTCTTCTGATCCTGGCCACGCTTTACGTTTCGCACGGCATTGTCTGGCACGTCTTCAGCACGTTCCGAAAGCGAACGCCGGAAATAGCCGCAGAAGGCTGAATCTGTCTTATTTCACCTTAATTCACAGCTTTTTTGGCTCAATTTGCCCCATGATGGGGCAGCTAATTGTTGCATTTATTACATTTTATCTCAGCGGTCACGGTGGGGCATGTGGGGCACATGGGGCAAAATCGAGTTTTGCGAAAATATGAAGGGGTTGTGCCCAAGTTCCGGCATTTATCTAAGTGCGTAGAGTCCGGCGGGAATCCGAGATTGACGAGACGCTTGCTTTGCGGCGGTGTTTTACGCGACCTTGTTCCGGGTCTTCGATGTCGTCCTCGTAGCGGTTGCGGGCGGCAACCAGCAGTGTGAGAAGCAGCAGGAACAAAACAGAGATCGCAGTCGTGTGGAGAACAAAATCGAAAAGGCTGTGGACAAGTATGGCGAATATACCGGCTGCGGCACCGACGGCTACTCCGCGCCGGTAAACGTTCGACACGTTTACTGCCCGTCGGGCGATGCGAATAAGGAAATAGAGAAACAAGATTCCGAGTGCAATGCCAACAATGCCGCCATCGGCAGCGACCTGCAGATAGTCATTATGCGATTGCTCGACGCGTTCGAGGCCGCTGTTATCATCGAACACGGTGTATGCCGCCGCAAAAGCACCGAAGCCCGAACCGAGCGGCATGTTCGCGCCGATAACCTTTAGCGTCGTTCCCCAGATCTCCCATCGTCCCGTACTAACGTCTTTTGCGGTTGCGGCGTCGGTAAATCGCGTCAGCGAAGTTTCCCCGCCGACAAATATCGCGCCACCAACAACCGCCGCCAGCAGAGCTGCCGACAACGCCAATTTTAATGCTATCCGCTTGCCGCTGGTTTCAGCGGTCGTCATCATAACAAGAAGAATGATCTCCGCGAGAAATGCCATCAGGCCGCCGCGCGAACCGCTTAGCAGCAACGCCGCGCCCATTAGCGCGATGGCTGTAATATATAGTAAGCGTTTGTCTTTCTTTAT
>JBQTJB010000236.1:0-6788 GCA_052387555.1 Blastocatellia bacterium
ACCCATGCAAATTATCTGTGCTTCGATGCGTAAGCTCCTGCACATTGCTTTCGGTGTTATCAAACACAATCGCCCTTTTGTCCCAAATCCGGCTTTTTACATTTGATTTTCAAGACAGTATCTCTTTTTTGATGTCTGGTGGAGATGAGGGGGGTCGAACCCCTGACCTCTGCATTGCGAACGCAGCGCTCTGCCAAACTGAGCTACATCCCCGAAATAGTCGATAGTTTAGAATTGATAATTGAAAATTTCAAATAAAAACGGAACGTAATTTCCCGTTTTCAATTGTCAATTCTCAATTTATTGAACGCCCGAGGGCAGCAAAGAGCCTTTAGGGTCGGACGCAAACGCGTATCCCTCTTCTATTTTTCCGATCAGGCCGTGAAAAACGATATCTTCGCCCGAAACGACTACCGTTACGTCGCCGGGGCTGACCTTTTTTTCGTCCACTTGAAACTTGATAATCGTCGCATTACCGTTTTCGTGCGCGATGGCCTCGAATTCAAAGGTCTCCGCATTAAAACTAAGTGTCTGACAAAAAGCTACTTCCATAAAAACAGTCCAAAGTCTAAAGTTAAAGCTGATTCTATCTTTTTGAAAGCACGAAGTCCAAAGTGATCGCATCATGGTCGGACAGGGGCGTGCCCGATTCGTCTTTCAGATAGCCGATGGTTTTGGGCGCTGTTCCGCTGGCTAAGCTGATTTGCTTACCGGCGAACCAATCCAATCTTCCCGAAACGCTGCCACCGACTCGATTTGCGGCCCAAAAAATAAACGGGAAACACCATTCGGGCACCCAATCGCGCAAGTTTGTGTTCTTTTCAATACTGCCGACGTCGTAATGGATCGTTCCGGCTCCTAGTTCGTTTAGCGTCCGGTATTCAAAACCTCGCCTTTCGAGTTCGCCGAACAAACGCTTTTCAAAATACCGGTCCGGATGCGGATAATGATTGTTCACTACATTTTTCACGCCCATCATTACTCGCCGCCAATAGCCCAAAATTGCCCGCCTTGCATTCTGAGCGTTGAATGTCGTCGTGTTCCAATCGCCGCCGATGATAGTCGGCAGCGGCGGCAATGTATCCAGATGGTCGAGAATTATCTTCATTTGCTTGTGCCTGTGAGCACGCGAGCAGTGTGCGTCCAGATGAACCGTTATGGCCCGAAACTCGCCCGCAGGATGCTCGATGTCCGCTATCAGCGCCCGCAAATAACCCAAACGCTTTTCCTTTCCCCACATTTTGTCCTTGCCGTTCGGCAACGGAATAGCATGGACGTTTTTCATTGGAAACTTCGAGAACATCGCAAGGCCGTGGATCGATTTCGTATTCTCGCCTTCCATTTCCGATTCGACGCCGCTTCCCTTTTGCAAAGCAATGTAAACCGGAGCAAATGCGTAATTCATCTTTAAAGCCTCGGCCAACTCGCGCGCCACAAAGCGGTTTTTGCTTCGTGCCATGCCGTAATCGAGCTCGGTAAGCAGCAATACGTCTTTGTCATTTAGATCGTCGTGATTTTTAAGCGCATCAAGAATGCCTTCAAAAATGTTGCCTCGTTCGATGTTCCAGGCGAGTGCGCGTACTATGTCTGAACCGTCTGCGGTAGCGGATGGTTGAACGTATTCATTTGACGCTAAGGTTTTATTTTGACGAGTTAAACTGCCCGCTCCCGGTTCTGACAAATCCTCCACGACGACCGCGTTCAGAATTCGTTCGACCTCCGTGCGAATCTGTCCGTAAAGCTCGGATGCCTCCAACTCGGCCGTCGATTCGAATTTCAGCAGTTCGGGAAAATGACGATGTAGATCGTGGTCCAAAATACCCGGCGAGCTTGTTTGTTTGGTTTTCGGCGTAGTCATCAAAAGAGATAGAATACGCGAAGAATGGCGTCAAAGACAATTTTCGGGGAAAACTAGTAAAAAGGCACACACTAAACGCCCTCTTAAACGTAATAAAACGATTTAGTCGTCGTAGCGTTCCTTTGCCGGTGCGACGGCAAGAAAATCTGTGGTTATGCGCTCGCTATATGTACCGAGGAGTTCATCGACGCGTTTCTGCTTGCTTGAATAAAAGATAAGGCCGATGTGTTTTGGTTTCGAGACGCGATACACGATCTCGTCATCATCGTAGTGCGAAGTGTCCGGATGGTCTTGATTTGCCAATGCAAGTGCTACGCCTGCAAAATCTTTCCGCAATTTTGGCAGGGTGTAGGGTTTCTCTTCAGTCGCAGTTTCAAGCTTAGCCCATTCCCGCCAGAGATTGAAGTTACAAGCGTGTTCAAGAACGTTTGAGATATACGCGCCGCCGACGCGACAGGCGACTTCCAGCAAATAAAACTTCTCGTCGGCTTCGCTTTGAAGAAATTCCGCATGCGTAACGCCTCGATCATATTTGAACGCCACAAGAAGCTGCTTATTGAGCTTCTCAAGTTCTTTTCGTTCAGTCGATTTGTAAGAAACTATCGATGATGTAAAAACCCCACCATAATGCGAAACGCTGAACGGCGGCGTTCCGTATTGGCTGACGCCGCAAGCCAGAACCTTTCCGTCATTCACTACAGAATCGACGTGAAAAACCTTGCCGGCGATAAACCTTTCAATCAGAAATTGCGAGGGATGATCGCGCCATGTGTTGCGGGTATCGAGATCCTCGAGCGAACGCCAAGCTTCGTCCTTCGTCCTGCATTTACGAATGCCGAACGCCGAAACCTCGTTACGCGGTTTAACAACCCACGGCGCGGGTACACGATCGAGATAAGCGTCGATCGCTTCCCTATTGAATGCTCCGACATATTCCGGGCATGGAATATCTGCGGCAAGCGCAATATTGCGCATGGAGAGTTTGTCTCGAAACCGGAGTGCGTGCGAGGTCGTCATGCCGGCCAGTTGAAGATGTTCTCGAGCTCTGGCTGCGGTTATTACATCGAATTCATCCAAACCGACGATCCGGTCTATCGGACGCGAACCGGCGACATTCGTAACCGAGCGAATGTAATCTTCAACCGAAGCATTATCTTCGACCGTCTTCACATCGTTCAGCGCCGTCCAAACCCACGGCTCGTCGAGAAGCCTTTTGCGCGTGACCAACGTAACGTGCCAGCCGGCATTTTGAGCTTCGTCGAGAAATTCGTTGCCTTTGAATTCACTTGCGATGCAGACTATGTGATGTTTCATATTCCAGATTCCAGTTTCCAGATTCTCTCCTAATTTGGAATCTGGAATCTGGAATTTCTACAGTCATTTCCTGAGAAAACTGTCTAAGCTCCAGTCTCCCGAACCTTTCAGCAGGAATGCAAGAGCAATAAAGAAATAAAGAAACGCCAGCTCCTGCTTATTGAACGGGTCTGCGCCATGAACGCCGACGATAGCAACAAGCATTGTAAAAGCAATAAAGAAACTCGAGATGCGCGTGAACAGCCCCAGTGCGAGAAAGATTCCGCCAAGAAACTCGGCCAGTCCCGCCGACCACGCAAAGAAAACGGGCAATGGAAAACCAAGCTTCTCCGTTCCAGCGATCAGGCCTTCGCCCGGCGGAACTTTTCCGATGCCGTGTGAAAAGGCCAATGCGATCCCCGTAAAGATACGCAGCAAAGCAAGCCCGGCATTCGCAAGAGGCGACAACCCCGATTCGCCGTTGAACAATATCTGTTTCAGCACTAAAGTTTCTCCTGTAAAGATTTTATTTTGTTACGAAAGAATGGCACAATTTTAGATTAAAGACAACAAACTCGACAGCCTGAGTCACCATGTTGCTTTGCTTCAAATATGGGAAACATCGATGTAGCGGATTTTTTTTCAAAGTTAATCATTCACATGGTTATTTGGATATTTGCTGTTTCCGCCCATGAGGCGGCCCATGCATGGACATCTCTAAAATTCGGCGACGATACAGCCGAGCGTCTCGGCCGAGTTACGCTAAACCCAATACCTCATATTGACCCATTGGGAACACTCATACTTCCGATTGTCGCATTCATCGCCAGCTATTCACCGTCCGCTGCCGGCTATCCCTTGCTAATGTGGGGAAAACCGACTCCGGTAAATCCGCTAAAATGGCGTAATAAAGATGTAGCGAATGTTGCCGTCTCGCTCGCCGGGATTGCCACCAATCTTCTTATCGCAATTACGGTGTCCGTCGCCTTAAAGCTTCTTTTTGCGTTTGAAGTGTTCAATGCGGAGAATTTCCGTTCCGGCATAGTGTCTATAATATTTACCTTTTTGATCAGCACCATAATTCTTAATGTCGGCCTGGCAGTCTTTAATCTACTTCCATTGCCGCCGCTCGATGGCGGAATGGCACTTGAAAGTCTGCTTCCGACGAGTTTCGAACCCTTCTTCGAACTCCTCAAAACCTACGGATTCTTGATCCTTTTTCTCCTTATGTGGATGGGAGTCTTGGGCTATATCGTTGGCCCGTTAAATAGACTCATCCTTTATTTGCTTTTCTAGAATGCGAAAACGAATTTTTAGCGGAGCGCAGCCTACCGGCCAGCTTCACATCGGCAATTATCTCGGTGCCCTGAAAAACTGGGTCGCGTTGCAGGACGAATACGAGAGTTTCTACTGCATCGTAAATCTTCACGCGATAACGCTGCCGCAAGACCCCAAAACGCTGCGGCAAAAAACGCTCGACCTCGCCCGCATCTACCTAGCCGCCGGCGTCGACCCGTCGCGCTCGACGATCTTTATTCAATCCGATGTTCCCGAACACGCCGAGCTGACCTGGGTGCTTTCCTGCATCGCCCGCATGGGTGAGCTTGAGCGGATGACGCAGTTTAAGGACAAGTCTCGCCAGTCTTCCGAGAACGTCGAACGGTTGATTGCGGATTATAACGTTAGGTTGGCAATCGAACGTTACGAACAGAATTTGGACGACGAACAAGAAGCTGAAAAGCGCATCGTTGAATACGCGATCAAACTTGCTGGTTCGAGAAGCACTGCTGGCGTGGGTCTGTTCACGTATCCGGTCCTAATGGCCGCCGACATATTGCTTTATCAAACCGATCTCGTCCCCGTCGGCCAGGACCAAAAGCAGCACCTCGAACTCACGCGCGATCTGGCCGAACGCTTTAACCGCGATTATGGAGACACGTTCAAGATTCCAGAGCCGTATATTCCGCCGGTCGGGGCGAGCATAAAATCGCTGCAGGAACCGGAGAAGAAAATGTCGAAATCAGACGAGAACGCTTCGGGCACGATATTTCTTCTCGACGACGCCGACGTTATTACAAAGAAAATAAAACGCGCCGTCACCGACTCCGGCACTGACATCACCTTCGACGAAACGCGTCCCGCGATCAGCAATCTTTTGACGATTTTCAGCCTGCTAACAGGCAAATCGGCGGACGAATGCGTCGCTCATTTCGAAGGCAATGGCTACGGCCATTTCAAAACCGAACTCGCGGAAGCAACCGTCGAATTTCTAAAACCGTTTCAGAAACGCGTCAAGGAATACGACGACGAAACGCTGAAAAGCATTCTGGAATCCGGCTCTGAAAAAGCCCGCTCTGTCGCCACCGAAACCCTGAAAACTGTCTACCAACGAATGGGCATTGCTTAGCTTATAAAGGTTCGCGATCTGATCCGCAAGATCGAAGACGATGGATGGGTTCTCGCACGAACGCGGGTCAGTCACCGGCAGTACAAGCATCCGGTGAAAGCCGGAACCGTTACAATCGCAGGTCATCCGGGTGATGACCTGCATCCAAAAACAGAACGTAGCACATTTTGCGGCAATCAGGATTAAAATAAAAGGCGTGGAGTAAGTTATGAAGAATAGACATCTTGTGGTGATCGAGAAAGGAGATCGCAATTATTCTGCATTTTCGCCTGATGTACCCGGTTGCGTCGCTACGGGCAAATCGGTCGAAGACACGTTGGATTCGATGCGGTCCGCACTTGAGTTTCATTTCGAAGGTATGGCCGAAAACGGCGAGGCACTTCCCAAGCCAATGCCTCTAGGCTTGTACGTTGAAAAAGCGAACGAAGTAACAGGTGAAGACATTCTCGCACACGTAATTGTCAACACTCCCGAAATGGTCTTGGTATGAGAACGACGCGAAAATACCTTATTGCCATATCAGCCGTTTTTCTTTTAAGTGTATTGTCGCCTGAGGTTTCATCTCAGACATCGACCGGATGTGTTCTGCTCAACGAGAATGAGAAAACGCGTACCGGTTACTTTGCTACCATCGTCCTAAAAGAAAAGAAAACGTTGAGGTCGATACATGGCGTTGCTCGAGTCGGATTTGAGGGCGAGCCGACAGAGGGTGTGTTTATAGAGGTGTTCGAACAAAAAAGAACCGGTGTGCCTCGACGTGTTGCCGGATGTCGAACAGCCGCAAATGGCAAATTCGGGTTTAACGGACTTCCGAAGGGCAGGTATCTATTACGACTTAGCAAGAATGGCGGCTTCCAGATCACGGATATTGAGCTATCGTTGGATCCACGAAGTAAAAATACAAAGGAAACGATAGCATTCCTGCAGGTAGGTCATTGATACGCTTGAATATTTTTTTGCAATGAAAATTACAGTTTACGAAAAACCTACCTGAACGACCTGCCGCAATCTGGCTGCGCTGTTTCGTGAAAACGGCATTGATTACGAAAAGATCAATTACTTTATAGAACCGCTGAATGCTGCTCGGCTAAAGGCTCTGCTGAAAAAGCTCGATATTCCGGCCTTCGCACTTTTACGAACGAAAGAGCCGCAATTCAAAGTGCTCGGCCTCAACGAGAGTTCGTTAGATGACGAGATCATCGCGGCGATCGTCGATAATCCCAGCCTGCT
>JBQTJB010000237.1:0-4761 GCA_052387555.1 Blastocatellia bacterium
AATGATCGGGCTGTATGCATCGCGTTACGGAATCGGATTCATTTTAGAAGACAATGAAAACGATATCGGACGCGAAATGAAACTGGAAGTAAAGGTAAGCGAAAGGTCGAAAGACGGGAGAAAGAGAAAAATGCTCGTCAGTACGCGACGCACTTTCCGTAAGAACCAGTAAAACAGTTGTAATATCATGTAGAGGCTAGTAATTCATTTCTCTTTGCTATAAGACGGGCCGGGTCGTTAGTAATGATAGCTTTCAGCCCGAGCTTTATTGCCCGGCCAAGCCACCGAGGGCTGTCGGCAGTCCAAATCGCCACCGGAAGGCCTCTGCTTCCGGCTTTTTTCATTAGTTTTCGCGTGGCTAGGGAATAATGAAGCGAAATCTCGTCGGCGCCGAATTCTTCGGCAATCTTTACAAGATATTTTTCCTTTCGGAGAATCGCCATTATTTTCGGAGCGAAAAGGGCAGCAGTTCTAACGCCGGGAACCAATGCCTTGATTTGCGGGAGGACCGCAAGCTTGAAGCTTTTTACGATGATTCGGGGAAGCAGAGGTGAATTCGTAATTGCTTTTGCAACCGCGGAGCTAAGCTGTTCAACCTCCGCGTCTTTACATTTCAGTTCAATGTATATGATTCCTTCGAATTCTTTTAGGAAGTCCAAAACTTCGGCAAGGGTTGAAACATTTTGCTTCGAATACGATCTGTCGGCCATCTTTCGATTTGAATCGTTGAACCAGGTTCCGACATCTATTTTGCGAAGTTCAGCCGAGGTGAAATCGCTTACTTTTCCTTCGCGGCGGGCGGTGCGGTCCAGGGTAGAATCGTGAAAAACAACTGCCTCGCCGTCGCGGGCGAGCCTGACGTCGAATTCGATGCCGTCGGCTTTGTCGTCCACCGCCCGCTGAAAAGCGGCAAGCGTATTTTCGGGTGCCAGAGCGCTTGCCCCGCGGTGAGCTATGATTCTGAGTTTTTCGTTAAAGCCGGGTCCGTTTTCTCCAACAGGAAGATCGTTTTTGACCATGCAATAGGCTCCTTGAGGGGAAATCTGTGATTCCCGACGATATTAAAATAGCGTTGTGAAATCTTTCTTACATCCGCGATCGGGTGCGTCTTGAACTTGTAAAGAAATTCTAGAACCGTTCCGACGAGAGACGGCTTTACGGGTATAAATACCAGTTTACCACCGATCCGCGTCACGCGGGCAATTTCTCTCAGTCCGGCGTCAAGCGAAACATACTCGAGCACGCCGCATGTCAGCACGAGATCGAAACTGTTGTCCGCAAACGGCAGATCAAGAATATTGCCCTGCACGGTTGCGATTCGCCGGCTATCGATCTTCTTTTCCTTTACGAATTGTTCGCGTGCGATGTTCAGCGACATGAGCGAAAGATCGAATGCAACCGCTTTCTTAAAACTAAATCCCGCGTCGTGAAACCCTAGCGTGACGATTCCCGTGCCGCTGCCTGCATCGAGTATCATCGATTCGTCATTTAATCCAAGATCGAGCGAGCGCAGATACTTCGCGACCGATGCCCGATAGCCGTTCAATTTCAATGCAAGATTGTGAACTTCGGCAATGCGGTCGTAAAAGCTCTGGGTTTTTGTTTTCCTTGGTCGGATTCTGGCCTCTTCCATCCGGCTATTTTTCCGCCATCAATTTCAAAACCATTTCGCGCATTTCTTCCAGTCTGCTCGGGCTGGTGCCGGTTTCGATATAACGCACTATGCCTTTGCGGTCGATAAGCACGGCGGTCGGCAATGCGGTTGCCGCATAGATATTCTGGAGTTGCTGGTCTTTCATAACGACAAAATCGTACTTTAGGCCGTTTTTTTCCTTGAACCGTTTTAGGAATTCGATCTCATTCGCGTTGTCGACGGAAAAGCCCTCAGCCTGTCCGTAATATCTTGTAACGCCAAGGATCTTCAATCCGTCTGCGGCAAAATCCTGATGCCATTCGGCCAAATGGGGAAACGCATCGAAGCACGGGGCGCACCACGTTGCCCAAAAATCCAGAAGCACGACCTTGCCGCGGAGCGACGCTAACGTCTGCGGCTGGCCGGGAAACCATTTATCGGCGGCAAGTAATTCCGGTGCCGGCTCGCCCAGCATCTTGTAATGTTTTTCGCGTTTTTTTAGCCGCTGAACGGCCTCGGTTTGCTGAGGTTTAGTAGGTAATTCTTTTCCCGCCTCGATCAACGAGGTTAGATACGTTTCCAAACCAAGCGGCTTTCTGCCGGATTCGATCTGGTAGGCAATCAGCTTGTCGGCGGCGTAATAAAATAAGGATGGCGAGCCAACGGACGCAGCAACTTTTTTCATCTCCGCCAATGCATAATCGGCTTTTTTTGTATCGCCTGCAGATCGGTAAGATTCGAATACAAGCATCCCGGAATCCAGAAACTCGTCAAGAGCGCGGGTTCGAACTGTCTGATCCTGCAAAAGAATTTTTGAAGCTCTGAAACCTTCTTCGGCAAACGGAACTGCTTTTGCAAATTCCTTTGCGGCTATAAATGCCTTGGCGATCTCGCTCGACATTCGGGATCGCTCAGTCATTTTCGTTGGTTCGATTTTTAGGTATTCGTTATAAATCTTCTCTGCTTCGTCAAATTTCTTTTGCTTTGCTGCGATCACGACGATTAGCGAGCGCGAGGTCTGAGCTTTTTCGATCGACGCGTTTTCCGATGCAATAAATTTTCTCAAGCTGTCCGTTGTTCCGTGGTAATTTTCCGCGATCCAATGCAACAGACCTAAATGATAGAAGTCTTCCCCATCAAGGCTCGTATCTGTTTGGGCGACCGCCGCGTACTTTGCTGCAAGCTGCCGTTGCTCCCGCTCGGTTTGCAGACGCAGGCTTTCGCTAAAGGCGACTTTCTTCTGTTCGAATTCCGCGAACTTGCGTTTGTTGTATCCGTTTGCGTCATCGAACATTTCTTTGACGGTTAGTTCCTTGATCTGCGCGGTAACGGGTGAACTGGGGATCGGCGTATTCGACGGAGCAACGCGCCGCGACTGTGCATGAGAGCCAGCCGCCAAAAACAATAAAAGAAGTATCGAAATATATCGCATGACAAAACTACATTTTCGCTGCAAATTGTTCTTTCGTAAACCGATCAGGGCTGAACAACTCCAAATACTTGGAGTGTTTTTCGTTTAAGATCGAATCGGAGATTATTCGTGCAGTTATCGGGGCCAGAAGAATCCCGTTTCGATAGTGGCCGGTCGCAATTCTTAGCCCTTCGACTCCGTCAAATCTACCGATCACCGGCAACCCGTCCGGCGCGAACGGCCGCAAACCGGCCCAACTTTCTTTGATGTCAAAATTAGCAATTAAGGGTGCAATCTCCAAAGCCATTTTCTGCAATGATCTTACCGCCGTATCGGTTACGTCCTTGTTAAAGCCGGCGTCTTCGACCGTTGCCCCGGCCAAAATTCTACCGTCGGCACGCGGGACGATATAACCTCGCGAACTATAAATAACATGCCCGATCGGCCTCTGCGGCAACTGAAAGCAGATCATCTGTCCGCGAATCGGCTTAACCCGGAACGCGAACTTTAAATCGCAAAATCCAACAAGCGACGACCACGCCCCGGCAGACAAAACTGTTGTTTCTGCCCTCAGTGTCAGGTTTGCCGCTTTAGCTCCCAGAACACGGTCATTTTCGACGATCAATTCTTCAATCTCTGTATTCTCGATCAGCTCGATTTTATTCAACTCGGCATATCTGCGCAGCGCAGCAATGAGCTTTCGGTTTTCGACCTGCCAATCATTCGGAAAAAACAAACCGCCGCGAACTATCGGCGAAACAAACGGCTCAGCCTTTAGAATTTCTTCAGCAGATAATCGCTCAACCCCGATTCCGGAATCCTTTTGCCACTTAAATCTTTTTTCCAACTCGTTGGAATCTTTTTCACTAAACGCCAGGTAAAACGTTCCACTTCGGTCAAGCTCGATGTCGATGCCGGTTTCTTCGAGCAAATTCCGCGCAAAACCCGGATAAAGTTTGCCGGATTCACGGCAGAAGCGGTAAAAATCACCGATCTCGTCCGTTTCGGCATTCGGCGCTAGCATTCCGGCGGCGGCAATCGACGCTTCCTGGCCGGCAATGCCGCGGTCTATAACGGTTATCTTCCGCCCGCCGTTTTTGTGCAGCTCTCGGGCGATGCTCAGGCCGATAACGCCGCCGCCGATTACCAATAATTTGGATTTCACGGAAAAACCCATAAAAACTTCCCTTTACCTGTGAATCATTGTAAATTTATATTCAGGAATGGTTAGATTTTAGCAAAAAGGCGGCGAAACGATGACAGCAGCTTTGAGAAAGAACAAAAAATTGAAAGCGAATGGTGAGTTTAGCAAGGCTGATCGAATTGCAATCAAATTAGGCGGCAGACGATTCAAAGCGGATGATGCAGTCGTTGATCCCGACTTTGAACTTGAAGAATTCTTAGAGTGGCGAAACGAACGAAGAAAGGCAGAATTGGAGGTGCAAAAAGATTGTCAGCTGTGATCGATACAGACGTTTTCTCATTCGTTTTCAAAAATGACACACGGAAAGCACTATATGAGCCTTATCTAAAAGATCGGTTTATTTTTCTTAGTTTTATGTCACTCGCCGAACTTTGGAACTGGTCATTAACCAGGAGCTGGGGGCCGAAGAAGCAAACTAGACTAGAGAAAGCATTGGGACGCTACTCGGTTCAGCATTCAAACAGGGAGATGTGCATAGTATGGTCAGAACTTCAGCATGAGGCAAAACTTTCA
>JBQTJB010000238.1:0-8985 GCA_052387555.1 Blastocatellia bacterium
AACGCCGGAGATGAGATTCTCGGCGTTTATCATGTTCAACCCAGTCTCGCATGCGCTCAGAGTGACTAAACTTGCCTTCAGCCGCTGCGAATAAATATCGCGTACATTAATCCATCCGTCGGCCAGATGAAGGCTTGAAAACAACGGATTGTCAGGCCGAAACTGCCCGTGGCAAGCAATATGAAGTAAATCAAATTTACCGGCATTTTTCGTGAAAACATCGAAGGTTGCAGCCTGTCCGATGAAAGATTTGCTTTCCGGCAGCACTTTCTTGAGAGTTGCGATCTCGCGGTTAACGAGCGGTATCTTTTCGTCGGCAAATCCGATGAGAAATGCATTCCGGGGCCGTTTTCGACGCTTCCTGTCAAGATGGTGCCAAATGGCTGCACCCGGCGAGTAACTCACTTCGCAGGATTCGACAAGGTATTTACCGTCGCTTCGCAGTGCATGAAATGGGACATAATAGAGAGACGAAGCCGGAACGATGACCAAGTTTCGTTTTCCGAATCTGTCCTCGAACGGGCAAAGCAGCAGGCTATATATTTTTTCGAGAATGATGTCCACTCGGCGTTTCAAAATAGAACCAACCGAGGCAGCCAATTTTTCGCCGTAACGCATCGACCCAAACTGAAAATGAAGCTGTCCCAATGTATCGAGAATCTCGCTTTCCGTGCACAGATCGCCCGTGTGACTGATAGTTTCGTTTGTTACAACGAAGGCAGAGAACACGCCGTCGCGCAGCATAAACTCGATCAAGGCTTTCTCCGGCCTAAGTGTTTGCTGAAAGGAAGAGATATTCAATCCGCTATCTGCAATGGCTTTGCTACGCGACAGGTTTGCCATGGTGCTTTCGTTTTGCCGAGTTGCATCCGCAATTTTTTTTTCCAAACGACGGACCTCATCCGATAATTTACGCGCTTCATCACCGGCGGCACGGTCTAATTTGCTGTAAAGCCAGTTAAGATCCTCGCGCAAAGCAGAGATGGTCGTACTTAGCTTCTTAGATTGTGGTTTCGAACCTATACCGTCCGTCATCGATTCGAGCAGCGACCTCGACCTCGATCTTTCCAGATACCAGAAAGCTTCAGGAATGCGATTACTGGCTAAGTAGATCGCCGTCAGAATTTCGAACGGTTCGAGCTTGTCGGAGAGAAATGCCATTCGGAACTCTTCGGATGGTAAAGGCGCCCTGAGTTTTTCGACCAGCTTCACAGACCGTTCGAAATAGTGGATCGATTCCTTAGTTCTTCCTGATCGGAGCGATAATTTGCCCAGAAGGTTTAGAGCGGCGACAGACAGATTCAATTGAGCGGATCTGCCCGTACCCTGATAAACCGTGCGAAGGAGAGAAGATGCAGACTCAATTTCACCAAGTCCTATCAGCGCACGGGCGCGGATAAGTTTTGCCTGTGGTATCAATCGCGGAGAATCCGCATTGCTTATCAAAGTTTCTGCTTGGATCGTAAATTGAAGACTATCTTTGTAATTCAATTGTCCAAGTGCAACAGTTGCCAGATCCAGCAGAGCTGAGGCCGCCCCAGCTGCATTGCGTTCCGATTCGTAAAGACGCACCGTCCGTTTGAGTTCGCGTTTTGCAATTGTATTTGCGCCGATTCGTCCGGAGCAAAAGCCGAATCCTTTTCGCGCTTCCGCTTCTTCAAGCCGCATTTTCAAAGAGCGAAATGATTTGGCTGTTGACGAAAACAGCTCGGTTGCCTCTCCGATCAGATTAAGTTCACTATAAATTCCTGCTATCTCGAGTTCGGCGATCGCCATTTGATGCGGCATTTTGAGCTCCTCGAATTTTCGACGCGAGAGTTCGAGAAAATTGAGGGCTTTGGCAAACCGGCCTCGAAACTTGGCAAGGTTGCCCATGCTTGCCTCGATCTCAGCTTCCGTGACCAGCATTCCGGCTTCGCGGGCATGGCGGAGCGCAGAGGCATAGTATTTCTCTGCGTTGCGAAAGTCGTTTAATTCGGAATAAGTATTTGCTAGTCCGTTTTCAGCCATAGTGAGCCAAGATCTTTCACCGAGTTGCGAAAATCGCCGACGGGCCGAAAGACAAAATTTCTCCGCGTCACGATGCTTCTCTCGGCGCGAAACGACATTGCTGAGGTTCAATTCGATCTTTCCGGCTGCAAGCTGATCGCCAAGCCGTACAAACATATTGAGCGCTCGGCGACCCGTTGCAGTTGCTTCGTCGTAGCGCCCGAGCATAGCTAATGCCAAGAGCTTTGCAACCTGTGGCTGAGCCGAATCGTGCTTACGGCCTATTTCGCCGAAGATAAACGTAGCTTTATCGAGGTGCCCGACCGCAGCTTCCAGTTTTCCCTTCGTAATGTCCGAGATTCCTTCGACCCATTCGTAAAGTGCTTCGATCTCTCGATCAGAAGTGACGCGCGACAACGATTTCAGAGCCAAAGCCGCTTTTTGAGCCTTCGTTGGTTCAGATGTCCATGAGGCATAACACAGCTCCCTTAGCACCCGAGCAAGATTGACGTCTGCCAGTTCGTTATTTTTTGAGAGGATTATTAAACGTTCTGATTGACTGTCAGCTAGTACTAACTTCTTCGCCAAATCGGATCTGGAAAATTTACGTTTTTTAATCATGGCTTAGACAAATCTTAAACCGAAGAGTGAGACTCGCAAAAGGGAAGGAAGCGCTCGCTGAACTTCTCATCCGGGATTCGCCCGATTGCCGACCACTTTCGGGATTTTGGTTAGTTTAAAAGCCGATATCTTCAACTACGATTTCGGTTTCGCCGTTTGATATCAAAAGGTCGTAAATACCGTTTGGAATTTCCTCAAACCGAAACTCGCCAAGATAATTTACAGACGATTCGAACGACATGTCTTTATTTGAAATCCCGATCTGCGCCCCTTCGAAACCTTCGGCAAGAATCTGTCCGCGAATTTCCAAGGATCCGTTTGATTCTTTTATCCGGAGGTCTATGTCAATTTTACCCGTAGTGAACAGCATTTGACGCTCTTGCGAAGCTGCCGCAGAACGTTCTCCAAACACAAATTTATTTGGCTCGATGTTCATCTGCAGCACGGCCGCGATCTTATGAACAACAGAAGTTTGCGGCTCAATTGCTTTTGTAAGAAACAAATTCTTGGCCCACTTGATGGAGTCGGCAGGAGCATCTATTGAATTGTCTCCTTCCATCAATTGAATGATATGTTCTATTTGCTTATTAGGGTTCATTGGTTAATCTATCACTAAACTGGACGCCCTCTTTGAAAGAACAGTAGTTTGGCCAAACCGAAAAAGACACTGAAAGTATTATTGTGTGAGTATTTTTTCCAGTTTTTTTAGGCATCGGGCTCGCATAGGGCTTATGCTCGTCTCACCAACCCCGATTGCAGCAGCAACCTCTATATAGCTTGCGGCCGTATCCCTTAGGTAGATCATAGACAGGATTTTCCTGCATTTTTCCTCGAGATTATTTACGGCCGTGCGTATCAGGTGCTGCTGTTCCAGTTCGATAAGAGCGTCGTCAGCCAGCGGCGATTGATCCTGAATAGAGGCCATCTCAAGCTCCATTTCCTCTTGGTTTTCTGGCAAGTAATGCCCCTTTTGTCTGCGAACTACGGCCCACGTCTTGAACTTTGATGTGGTAACGATCCACGAGCGGATACGGTCCGGTTGTTCTATCCCGTCAAGTTTTTCAAACAACGTAAGGAACACTTCCTGAAAAACGTCTGCCGACTGTGCTGCTGAAAGCCCTGCCCGGTGCGGAATGGCGAATATCAGCCGTTGATAACGGTTAACGAGTTCATTCCATGCTGACTCCTGACCGAGGCGGCAAGCCTTTACTAACTCGGCATCTGATTTGCCGAGACTGCTTGCCTTAAAATCGTCCAATTTTTGCATCGGTGTATCGTTTGCCACGCAGATTGATTCTGAAATAACTTGTGAAAATAAGCAATTGCCTTTGCAAAACAGCACATTACGATTGACCTTAACGGTTAACTGCGTGATAAGATCTTGTATTCACGGTCATAACAAGAGCTTATCCCGTCTGTTAAATCTCTTCAGATACTTGATTATTAAATGGATAAATTTTTGATACGGGGCGGATGCCCGTTAAAGGGAAAGATCGAAATCAGCGGTGCAAAGAACTCGGCGCTTCCGTGTCTCGCGGCTGCATTGCTGACGGCCGAAACCGTAATTTTGCATAACGTTCCATATGTAAAAGATCTGATCACGCAGCGGCGGCTGCTCGAAGATTTGGGCGCCACCGTTCTTACACCCGAACTTCGCACACATAAAGTTACCGCAAAAAATATCGAAACCTTTGAGGCTCCTTATGAACTTGTAAAGACGATGCGGGCAAGCGTCCTAGCGCTCGGGCCTCTGCTTGCCCGATTTGGCCAAGCCCGCGTTAGCCTTCCTGGCGGCTGCGCCATAGGAACAAGGCCGATAGACCTTCATCTCAAAGCATTTGAAAAGTTAGGGGCAGCTGTTTCGCTTGAATCGGGTGTCGTCGTTGCACGCGCGCCGAAGGGAAGATTGATCGGAACCGACATCGAGTTTGAAAAGGTCACCGTCACGGGAACCGAAAACGTGATGATGGCCGCCGCGCTGGCCGATGGAAGAACCGTAATACGCAACGCGGCTCTCGAACCCGAGGTCGAGGATCTCGCCGACCTGATGAACAAAATGGGCGCACGCATACGCGGGGCGGGCACGGCCGAGATCGAGATAGACGGAGTCGAGGCTCTCGGCGGCGCCGAACACACCATCATTCCTGATCGAATCGAAACCGGAACTTTTATTGCCGCAGCAGCAATCACCGGTGGCGAGATCGAGATAAAAAGCTGCGAACCAGATCATATAAGGGCTGTTATCGATCAGCTTCGGCAAACCGGAGTGGAGATAGAAGAACTAAACCCAAGCACGCTTCTCGCCAGATGCTCTGCGGGCGGTTTAAGGTCAAAGGATGTAACCACCGAACCGCACCCGAAATTCCCGACCGATATGCAGGCTCAATACATGGCCCTGATGACGCAGGCCGAAGGCGTCTCGACGATCACGGAAACAATCTTTGAGAATCGGTTTATGCACGCTTCTGAACTCATTCGTCTGGGAGCGGACATAAGCATATCCGGCAGCAAAGCAATAGTGAGGGGGAGGACCAAACTTACGGGCGCTCCCATACTTGCGTCCGATTTGCGGGCATCCGCGTCGCTGGTTTTGGCGGCGCTATGCGCTTCGGGCGAGACTTTGATCGACCGCGTTTATCACATCGATCGCGGGTATGAAACTATCGTTCGAAAGCTGCGGTCCCTGGGAGCGGATATTGAAAGGATAACCGGGTCAACCACCGAGACCCCGGATGAATCGGCGGCCAAAGGGGTGTAGATTAACAAAACTACCTGCCTGTGTTTTAATAAATTTTCGATTTATGAGAGACGAGAACTGTATTTTCTGCAAGATTATCGCGGGTGAAATCCCGTCCGAAAAGGTTTTCGAGGATAATGTTTGCGTTGCGTTCAGCGACCTGAATCCGCAGGCGCCGACGCATTTATTGATCGTTCCGCGCGAGCATATCGACTCGCTAGATAAAGCAGCGGGCAACCATAAGGACACTCTGGGTCATCTTTTGCTTTCCGGTGCAGAAATAGCGAAGAGGCGCGGATTTTCCGAAGATGGATACCGCGTTGTAATAAATACCAACCATGACGGAGGGCAGACGGTTTTTCACTTGCATGTCCATCTTCTTGCAGGACGTCCATTTATATTCCCGCCGGGTTAGATCGGGTTGAAATTTATATGAAAGCGACATTTTTTTTCGTAGTTATCTTTTTGCTTGTTGGGTTGAATTTTGCGTGTTCGAGCAGCGGTGCACCCGCCGGCAATGCAGTGAATACAAGTTCCGCCGATGCTTTGCCGGAATACTCGGACGCCAATCTGGCTTTGGCTGACGGAACAAACTTTCTTGACACGGGCGAAACCGAGAAGGCGATTGATGCCTTGAACCAGGCCGTAAAGCTCAATCCCGATCTGGCCGAGGCTTATTTCAAGCTCGGCATCGCGTACGCATTGGTTGAAACACGCGACGCCGTAAAGATAGATACCGAGGTCACGCCGGCGCCTGAACCCGGAGTAAAAAAGCCAAAAGATAAGAAATCGAATTCAGAGATTGCTTTTGAAAAAGCCATAGAAGCCTACAAAAAGATTGTATCCGCTAACAAAGAAGACGATTCGGCCTATTTTCAAATGGGGCTTGCTTACAATAAGCTCAACGACGATGAAGAAGCGGCAAAGTCTCTGAAGCAGGCGGTTAAACTAAAGCCGGACGACACCGAGTATCAAACGGAACTCGGCGCGATCCTAATAAAACTTGCTCAATATCACGAGGCGATCGCTCCGTTGAAAAAAGCTATCGAGCTCGACCCCGAAAATATCGAGGCCGAAGAATTGCTCGAAGAAGCCGAGGCCGGCCGCCGCCGCGTTGATTTTATACCCGTAAAGAAAGACGATAAATTGTCCAATTCAAATTCAGCGAATACGAATACAAATACTGCGGGAGCTGAAAAGCCACAAACGAAACCCGATTCAAAAGAGACAAAGCCGCCGCCACCGGCAAATAAACCGAAACAATCCTGATGTGCGTCCAAATTACACACTTGCCGCATTAGCTGTGTCAACTTGACAATTTTTTCGTGAAACCGCAGATTAGCTTTATTGAGATGTCTGCGGTTTTTTAATGAAGATAGAACTCGAATCCCCCGAAACACTTTCCCTTGAACGCAAGATCAAGATGCACGAGGCCCGCGAGGCCATTATCGACCGGCTGGCGCGCGACCTTCCGGCAAGCATCGAGCTTGAGCGTTTTCTCAACGTAGTAGTTTCCGAGATCGGCCGAATGCTTGAAGCCGACCGCTGCGATCTTCTGCAGCTTAACGAGGGCAAAGAGCTACAGATAAGCCACGAATGGCGCCGCGATAACAAGGTGCCGTCCAGCCTCGGGACGCTTATTCCTATTGACTCGAAAAGGCTCAACGAGCGTTTCGATATCACGAAGCCGATCCGTATAAACGATACCTCAAAGACCAAGGACGCGACCTTGAAGTTCTTCACAAAGGCGCTCGGAACACGCTCGCTGGTCATTATACCGATAATCTTGAGCGGAAACGTGCTGGGGCTCCTTGGTTTGCATGACACGCGAAAGCCGCGACAGTGGCTGGACGAAGAGGTCTCGTTTCTCGAATCCATCGCCCGTCAGCTTGCAATCGGGTATCAATATACGAGTCTCTACGTTGCGCAGGAACGCGAATCGCGTCGGACGAACGCTCTTCTAGAGATCGCGAACACGCTCAATTCGCACTCGGACTTTAATGAAGTTTCGGCCCGCGTGCTCGAACGCGCGATCGGACTCGTCGGTGCGGATTACGGAGCGTTGGGCGTGCTTGATAATCTTGGAAAGCGGATTTCCCTCGCGTCATTCAAGGCGGCAGAGGGTATAAAGCCGAGCCGCGTGCTCCGCCTTGTCGAATCCCACGGTAAGTCGCTGAATATCGATACATTTCCCGCCGTCAGCGAACTTATCCGCGAAGGAAAGACGCTTTCTCTCAGCGATTCGCAGCTTCCGTTTGCGATCAGGCTTATCTTCAACACACAGCTTGGCGGAAAAGCGGCGCTGCTTTCGCCGGTACGTGTAGGCGGCTCGACCTTCGGTTTGCTCGGTTTCGTTTGGAGCAAGCCGACCGTATTCGATGAGCATGATATCGCGCTGGTCGAGGGCATAGCCGATCAGATCGGCACCGCGCTCGAACGCGACCAGCTTTCAGCAGAGGTAATGCGGCTGCGGAGCGAGCTTTACCAACGGCAAAGCGAGATCGTCGGCCAGGCACCGTCAATTCGCCGCGCGATCGAGCTTGCCCTGACCGTTGCCGGAACTAACACCACTGCTCTGATACAGGGCGAATCGGGGACGGGCAAGGAGCTGCTAGCGAACCTGATCCATTTCAATTCCGGCCGTGAAAACAAGTCCTATATCAAAATAAACTGCGGGGCGATACCGGAAACGCTTCTCGAATCAGAGCTTTTCGGGCACGAGAAAGGAGCGTTTACCGATGCGCGCTCGATGCGGCGAGGGCGCTTTGAAGAGGCCGACGGCGGAACCCTGTTTCTGGATGAGATCGGAGAAATGTCGCTTCAGGCTCAAGTCAGGCTTCTTCGCGTGCTTCAGGATGGCGAGTTTACGCGCATCGGCGGCGGCGAGGTGATCAAATCGGACGTCCGCGTGATCGCCGCAAGCAACATAGATTTAGAAAAAGCTGCCGACGATGGCCGTTTCCGCAAGGACCTTTACTACAGGTTGTCGGTCTTTCCGGTGACGCTGCCGCCGTTGCGGGAGCGTATCGAGGACATTCAGCCGCTTGTATATCATTTCCTCGAACGCTATAAAGAAAAAACCGGACGCTTTGTCTCCGGCATCTCCAGGGAAGCCCTTAACGCTCTTGTAAATTACACTTGGCCGGGCAACGTCCGCGAACTTGAAAACGCTGTTGAACGAGCGATCATTATCGCTTCCGGCAGGCAGATAGAAATGGACGACCTGCCAGAGGCAATAAGCAAACAGAACCTTGCGGCGATAACACAGGCCAGACGTGAACGAGCGCTGGCAGCGGGTGACGGTCTTTCGATCGGCTTGAGTATCGAGCTTCCCGCCTCGATGGACGAAATCGAAAAGAAAGTGATCGAAGCGACACTCGATTACACCGAAGGCGACAAATCGCGCGCGGCCCGCATCCTCGACATCGGCCGCAAAACCCTCTACCGCAAACTCGAGCAGTACGAAGGCGAGTGATTCTATAACGTAGGGGCGGGTCTTGTGCCCGCCCGCGTGAAAGGAAAAAAAGAGAGGGTGTCTGAAAACGAGGCTGATGAGAGCGAAGCAGGAAATTCAGGTTTGTTTTATTTCAGTGTCTTCGGTGTTTTTCCGCGTGCTCCGTGGTTATGCTTGAAAGCCG
>JBQTJB010000239.1:0-10304 GCA_052387555.1 Blastocatellia bacterium
CATGCGTAAATCCACCTTCTACTTGCACCTTAAAGAATCCGAGTTTAGATTCAACTATAGAAAAGAAAACCTTTATTCAATTCTATTGAAAATTATCAAATATCTCTGACTTAACTAGTCATGACCCATAAACAATTTGCGGCCGAGTATAGAACACGATCTGCATTGCGAGAAAAAATACGAATGAAACACCGGCGACTATCGCCGCTCTCTGCAAAAAGACAGGCGAAGTGCCGTGAATGTAGATGAGTTTGCCAAGATTTTTGGCGGATTCTGTCACTATCTAAGACGCTCGCGTTGGATCGATCATTGCCTTGACCTCGGAGATACGATTGGCTGGAAAGCCGCTTTCGCGCGCGTGCTGCTCGATCAGGGCCTCACTCTGCGCAGTATAAATGCAGTAAACTTTATCGCCAGTTACATAACTGTGAATCCACTGAATATCGTTGCCGAGATTATTCAGTATACTGCACGATTTAGCGGAAGCCCCGCTCAATTCTTCGGCCGACATCTTCCCGGCTCCCGGGATATCGCGTTCTATAACGTATTTAGGCATTTTTTTCGCTCCATGAGTAAATAATAACTATTCCCCTCTCAACTGCTTCGTTTCGTCTTCCGTCTCGTCCTCGAACAATATGCTGACCGGTGTCTGAGGCGGCGGAAGCGATTCCAGATGGCCGCTCATATCCTTTTGAAGCTGGTTCACTGCTTCCTGTCCTCGTTCGAAATCGTCGCGTTCAAGTTTTAGTGTAAGTTTGCCATTTTCGTTGGGGAGCGAAGCAAGAGTCGTAAAGGTTCGCGTTCTGATCACGATCTTTGACCCTCGCTTGAAAATGCCTTTCTTAAATTTGACGTCGAGTATCTCGCCAATCGGCAGGCGAACTTCCTTAACGCCACCGCCTATAATCCCGAACCACTTCGATTCGAACTCGAGCACGATCCCAGCCGACGAAAACTTTGCCACGCCATTTATGGTCGTCAGCCCATGTGCACTTTCGGTCTTGAAAGGTATGCTTAAAAAGCCATGATTCATCCTGTTATGCTTCGACCTCCTCGGCAAAATCCATTGTTTCGAAATCCTCATCATCTGTCTTAGGCTGGCCGAGCAGCTTTAGCCAAACAAAGCCCGCCGTGCCAGCCGAGAGCGATGCCAAAAGAATTGCCATCTTCGAGGCGTTTATCGTCTCGCTCTGACCCGCAAATGCCAGATTCGTAATGAAGATTGACATCGTAAACCCTATACCGCCAAGAAAACCGGCTCCGAACACATGTTTCCAGTTGAGATCGAGCGGCAAACGGCAAATCGAAAGCGAGACGACCGCGAAACTGATCAATGTAATACCTATCGGTTTTCCCATTGTAAGGCCAAGCAAAATGCCAAGACTGTTCGCCGATGCAAGTTCCGAAGCCCAACCGCCGCCAATCACAATTCCCGTATTCGCAAGAGCAAAGATAGGTAAAATAATAAACGCAACCGGCTTGTGAAGAAAGTGTTCAAGCTTTTCAGATGGAGCATCCTTCCCCTCGGTTTTATGCGCAAAGGGGATCGTAAACGCCAGCAGCACCCCAGCGATTGTTGCGTGTACGCCAGATTTGAACATGAAAAACCACATTAACAACCCGCCGATAATATACGGCATCACCGACATTACCTGAAACCTGTTGATTACAATCAGCAAGGCAAAAACGCCGAGCGCGAGGCCGAGATATGCAAGCGAAAGCTCGGCAGTATAGAAGATGGCGATCACGATAATTGCCCCGAGATCGTCCATGACCGCAAGAGCAACGAGAAACACCTTTAGCGACGCCGGAACACGGTTTCCGAGCAAGGCCAGCACGCCGATCGCAAACGCGATATCCGTAGCCATCGGGATACCGATTCCCGACTGTGTCGGCGTGCCGGCGTTGAAGCCGAAATGGATCAGAGCCGGAAGCAAAATGCCGCCGAGAGCCGCAAAGATCGGCAGCAAAGCATTTTTGATGCTTGACAGTTCGCCTACATAAAGCTCGCGCTCAAGCTCAAGCCCGATGAGAAAAAAGAAAACCGCCATCAAGCCGTCGTTCACCCAATGTTCGATGCTTAATGGTCCCGCATACGAATGCCAGAAAGCGACGTAACGTCCGCCTAAGGCCGAGTTTGCAACGATCAGCGATATAACGGTGCAGACGATAAGGATCACCGCACCGGCTTTTTCATTCGCGAGAAAATTCTTGAACGTTTCGGTAAGTTTTACGCTGCGTCTTAAAACCATTGATAAATTTTACCGTTAGAGAATCTTGCTACGGTAAAGTTCGACCTTTTGCTTTTTTGCCAGTGAAGTCTCGATTGTACAGGAAAGCGGATGTTCTGGAGCGGATTTATAGGATGCGTTGGCGCTCATTTTCTAAGAAGATACTTCCCAATGCCAAACAGACTGATCAATAGCCAAAAAAACTCAACCACAAAGGCCGGAAAGTTAAAGTTGAAATATAGCGAAACGATTATCAACGAAGCTCCAACAGCGTTGAGCAAGGAATAGAGAAGGCTTTCGCTGCGAATCTTTTCGGCTTGGAGCAAAACGTATGTAACAATAATGATCGCAACGCCAAGCGTCCCGAGAATGTCGTACCAAGCGTAGCTCATTTTCAATGCGTAATCGTTATGGGCCGCGTCCATACGTACGAGGCAACAAGTCCGTCAGGGCCGACCGACCAGGCAAAACGCTTCTTCGCCTGGACAGCATTGAAGTTCCACCAATCGCCTCGCTGCCAAGTTGTACCTCCATCGTGTGATCTATCTGAGCCGTTCGGTCCGACCGCGAACAATTCAAGCTTGTTTATGAAGGCGACGCCCGAACGGTAGCCGCTAAGGCCTCTTCCTGCCGTCCAAGTCCGTCCGCCATCGCTAGTCACAGCGAGATTAGTTGTGGTTGTCTCAACGGGCTTTGAATAATTGCCTCCAACAATAATTCCATTCTTATCGTCGAACATCGCGATAGAGAAGATACCGCTTCCGGCGGTGCCTTTGACGATAGGCGTATCAGCAACGCTCCATGTTTTACCGCGGTCTGTCGAGCGAAACACCCGTGCGTCGCTTCCGCCAGAGACAAGAAAAGCGCTGTTCCTGCCCTGGGTGATCAGGCACGTACCGCTTGCGGCAAACGCCGCTTCGCCGTCCTTTGCCGCCGGCATTTTGGACGTGTCGAGCGGTTTCCATGTCTCGCCATCCTTTGTCTCGATCAAAACAAATTTTCCGTCAACCGGATCGGACATCGCAATGCAGTTCTTTTTGTCCCAGCAGGCTATAGCGTCAAAGAAAGCTTTTTCGTTCGTGTTCCTAAATTGCAGCTTCCAGGTTTCGCCCCCATCCGTTGTTTTGTAAATCCGTGAAGACTCACCATTGCCAATGCTCAAGATGTACGCCGTATTAGCATCAAACGCTTCAATATCGCGAAAATCGAGTTTTTCAGCGCCGGAAACGATGATTACTTTCCACGTTGTACCGCCATCGATCGTTTTGATTACAGTTCCGCCTGTGCCGCTCGCCCAGACCACTCTTTCATTGACAACCGAAAGGCCCCGAAATGATGCCGTTGTGCTGACACTTTGTTTGATCCATTGGGCGCTAAGACTGGCCGCCCCGGACAACAAGATCGCAAAACAGAGTGATAAAGTTCGCATAATTAATTTTCCGCCCGCCACCTTCGGCAAAGGTCTCTAACTGCCTGTTCCCAATGCGGAAATTCAAACTCGAAGCCGGAATCCGTCAATCTTTTCGGAACTACTCTCCGGCTTTTTAGGATCAGCTCAGTTTCAGTGCGCATCAGAAAAGCTCCAATGGCAAGCTGCCATTCCATCGCCGGCAGTCCAAATGAGGTGCCCCACGCATCGCGGAATATCCGCATAAAATCCTTGTTTGTAATCGGGCATGGCGACGCAAGATTTATTGGGCCGCTTAGTTCTTCGTGTTCGATCAGCCAGTAAACCGTGCGGATAAAATCGCGGTCGTGTATCCACGAAATATATTGTTTGCCGCTACCGGCGGTTCCGCCAAGTCCTTTGCTTACCAACCCGAGCAATACATCGAAAATCCCTTTACGATCCGGGCTTAACGTTATCGCCGAACGCATAAGGACCTTGCGGGTTTTCGGTGTATCCGCGTCATTCGCTGCTTTCTCCCAAGCCTTCGCCACCTCAATGCTGAACCGCCATGTGCCCGGTGCGTTCGGCTCATCGCCACCGATGATGCCGGACACGTCGTCGTTCGGTGCGTCGAAACGATGAGCGTATATCGTCGCCGTACTCGCCTGCAGCCAAACCTTCGGCGGATTTATCGCAGCCGCAATCGCCTTGCCGACAACCCGTGTCGAATCGACCCGCGAATCCATCATCTGTCGGCGGTTCTCTGCGTTGTAACGACAGTTGACGCTGCGGCCGGCAAGATTTAACACAACATCGGAGCCATCGATCTCAGCGGCCCAATCGTCAAGAGTTTTTCCATCCCAAATTGCAGTGCGCCATTCGCATTGTTCCGGTGCTCGGCTAAACACGACAACTTCGTGCCCGTCCGCGTGAAACTCGCGTGCGAGAATTGTGCCTACCTGTCCGCTGCCTCCCGGAATTATGATTTTCATGTCAGTAGACCATTCTGGCCTTAACCGTTCCTTTAACGTCCTTCAAGATCTCAAAAGCCTCTTTCGAAATTTTCGATTCGACATCCAGGATCACATAGCCGATATCGTCGTTCGTTTTTAAGTACTGCCCTGTGATGTTAATACCGCGTTTCGAGAGACGCGAGTTTATTTCGCCCAGCACGCCCGGGATGTTGCGATGAATGTGAAGGATGCGATGCGTGCCGACCTGCGGAGGCAGCGAAACGGGCGGTACGGTGTGCGAACCTTCGCTGGTGCCGAAGTCGAGGTATTTAATGAGCTTTGCCGTTACATCGAGGCCGATATTCGCCTGTGCCTCCTCGGTCGAACCCCCAATGTGCGGAGTCAGGATCACGTTTGGCAGATTCTGCAATACGCTCCTGAACTCGTCGCCGTTTTTCTCCGGTTCGTCGGGAAAAACATCGATGGCCGCTCCGGCGAGCTTTCCAGATTTAACAGCTTTCCCTAACGCGTTGAGATCGACTACATCGCCGCGGCTGTGATTGATAAGAATGCTGCCTTTCCGCATCAGCTTGATCGCCGCGGAGTCGATCATATTTCGTGTTGTCGAATCTGACGGTACGTGCAGCGTTACGATGTTGGATTTTTTCAGCAGTTCTTTAAGATCGCGGAGCTGCTTCGCATTGCCGTGTGGAAGTTTTGTCGATGTGTCGTAATAGATAACCTGCATGCCAAGAGCCTCGGCCATATTCGACACCTGCGAACCGATGTTGCCGTAACCGATAATGCCAAGCGTCTTGCCGCGAAGCTCAAATGCGCCTTTCGACTCTTTTAACCAACTTCCGGCGTGTGCGGCCGCATTTTTATCCGTAATCCTGCGGATCAGCATCACCGACAAACCGATTATCAACTCGGCGACCGAACGCGTATTCGCATGCGGCGCGTTAAAAACCGCAACACCTTTCTGCGTTGCCGCGTCCAGATCAACCTGATTCACGCCGATGCAAAAACACCCGATCGCTAATAACTTGTCAGCCGCCTCAATAACCTTTTTAGTGATCTGCGTCTTCGACCTAATCCCGAGCAAATGCACGCCCTTCACCGTTTTACAAAGCTCGTCTTCACTCAACGCGCCTTTTATTTGCTTGATATCGGCATACCCACCCGCGCGCAACTCATCGACCGCCGCGTCGGAAATACTCTCGAGCAGAAGGATGTTGATCTTGCTGCGAGGATATGAAGTTTGTAGGGACATTAGATGGTTACCATTCCTTAAATGAAACAAAGTCTCCTTCTTCCTTTTCGAGCCAGTCCTTCGCTGATTCCGTAACAAATTCGTATAGTACTTCAGGAACCGAGAAGAAATCATCTCCATTCCAGGTCTCGCGAAGCAGTGACAATCGGACTCCGTATTCAGCGTTCGGATCTTCTATTCGTAGCACATGAGCAGTCTTGCTGATTACCAGTTCCCATAGGTCGGGCAATTCACTCGCCAATGACTCGTCATGTTTCGCTGTAAGTATATAGTCTTCGGGCTCTCCGGATGATGGATATTGCGCAGGCTCATCACTTGATGGGTCCCACGCGAGCCAGTCTAAATCTACTATTCGATGCTTACGAACCGGTTTGAATGCAATGCCCCTAAATCCCGTCTTTTCGAAGCGTGACCGGAACGCACCCGTTACTACAATGCCGGGAAGACCCGGAAACGAGATCGGGGGCACGAAATTACCTGTTCGCTCCAAAAACAATTGACCTGACTGCTTATCGCGAGCGGCCATTCCGTGAAGAAGAATGTCTCCGTAATCACCCCATCGAAATTTCGGTCGTTCCAAACTGAAGAATTTCATTAGGGAGGAGCCTCCATAGTAACCAGTCGGCCTACATATGTATCGTCAGGTCGTGGACGCCTTCGGCGGTTTCCATGACGGACTCGGAGACGGTCGGGTGTGCGGGGATGACGCGAAAAAGAGGCAAGCCGAGACCTTTAATTCAGCCGGTCTTCCTCCGCTGGCTCGACGTCCGGGGCATTCGCGAGCAATTCGCGCATTTTCTCCCAGCCTTTCCTTTTCATGTCTGCATCAACCGCCCGTACAGTATCTAAACTTGATAGCTGACCGGACAACGCCATCGCGAGGAACTGATCGAGGGACATGCCTTCGCGCTCAGCGTACCTTTTTGCACGGCGCAGGAGCGAATCAGGTAAATTTGCAGTGATCGTGGTCATCATTTCTCCATCAGAGCAAGAAAATCTCTTGATGTTACCAATGTTATGCCAAAATCGGCGGCCGATGCAAAATCTTTTGGGTTGTAGGTGATAATGTACTTCGCATTAGACCTGATCGCCAGTTCCAAAATAAATGCGTCATCAGGGTCGACGGCTAACATTCGCCATAGGAAAAAAATAGCGTATTCGTTAGCGATCAGACGTAAGCTTTCAATCGCACCGTCAACTTCTTCGTGCGAGAGAAATTGGGACATTTCGGGTCTCTTCAAGACGTCTTCGTATTCGAATAGTAGTGGAGTCGAAATTGCAATTTCAAATCGTTCATCGTCGAGGCTCAGAATAAGTTGATTTGCCGCTCCTCGTTTTGAACGAAAAGCGGCAACAAGTACATTCGTATCAATAACGATCTGAACTTTGTCCATCGATCACATATGAATCGTCAGATCGTGCACGCCTTCGGCGGCTTCCATTACGGATTCACTGACAGTCGGGTGGGCGTGCATGATGCGGCCTAGTTCGTCGGCGGTGGATTCGAGGGCCATTGCGACGCAGGCTTCGGCTAGGAGTTCGGTCGCGTGCGGGCCGATGATGTGGACGCCGAGGACCTCGTCGTATTTCTTTTCGGCGACGATCTTGACGAAGCCGTCCGTCTCGCCCAAAATACGCGCCTTGCCAGAGGCTGAGAAGGGGAATTTGCCGATCTTTACGTCGTAACCTGCGGCTTTTGCTTTTTCTTCAGTAAGGCCGACGCTGGCGACTTCGGGGTCGCAGTATGTGCAGTTTGGAACGAGGTTTTGCTTTATCGACTCGACCTTTTTGCCGGCTATCTTTTCGATGACCATAATGCCTTCCTTTGAGGCGAGATGGGCAAGCCACGCGGTGTCGATGATGTCGCCGATGGCGTAAACATTGGGTTCGTCGGTCTCGCAGTATTCGTTTACCTTGATAGTGCCGCGCGGGTTGACGACGACCTTTGTGTTTTCAAGCCCTAGATTGTCGATGAACGGCATGCGGCCGACCGCGACGAGGAGCATTTCTGCTTCGAACGCAACGGCGTCGCCTTTTGCATTTTTACCGGAAACCTTGACGCTTTTTTTATTCTTCTCAAGTTTGTCGAGCTTTATGCCGACCTCACATTTAATGCCTTGTTTCTTGAAAGAGCGGGCAAGTTCCTTTGAAACATCAGCGTCCTCGATCGGGACGATCCGATCAAGCAATTCGACGACGGTAGTATCGCAGCCGAACCGGGCATAAACGCTCGCAAATTCGACCCCGACGGCGCCGGAACCCATGACGATCATCGATTTCGGAACGCTTGTCAGTTCGAGAATGTGATCGGAATTTACAACCTGCTTGCCGTCGGTTTCAAAACCGGGAATCGGGCGAACGACCGAACCGGTTGCGATGATAATATTCTTCGTGTCGAATGTTTCTTTCTTACCGCCATCAAGCGCTACTTCAACCTTGCCTTTGCCAGAAATTTTGCCGAAACCATTAAAAACAGTGATCTTATTCTTTTTCATCAGATAAGACACACCGGCAGAATTTTTTGCGACAACGTCCGATTTATATTTCTGGACGCCGGTCCAATCGTAGCTGAGGTCTTTGACCTTCAGCCCGAAATTCTCGAAATGCCCGGCTTTTTCATACAAGTGGGCCGCGTTCAACAAAGCTTTTGTAGGAATGCAGCCGCGAAGTCCGCACGTGCCGCCAAGCCGCGCGTCTTTTTCTTTTTCAACAATCGCTACTTTTAATCCAAGTTGCCCGGCGCGCACCGCCGCCACATATCCGCCCGGGCCGGAACCGATAATAGTCACGTCAAATTGTTCAGCCAATGTCTTAAACCTCGTAGTGTGAAAATTTACTGAAAACGATAAAACTATTATATGAGTTTAAGAAACCGCAAGCTAGTGAAGCTGCCTGAGTTTGCGGTAAACTGCTGTGCATGGATCATTCACAAGAATTTCTGAAGATTGTAGAGGATGCAAAAACTCGTATTAGCGAGGTTTCAGTAGCCGAAACACTGAAAATGATAGAAAACGAAGCGAAGCTGATCGACGTTCGCGAGGACAACGAATGGGAAGCGGGCCACGCTGCCGGAGCAGTTCACATGGGCCGCGGCGTCATCGACCGCGATATCGTCCAAACCTTTCCAGACAAAAATACCGAGTTGATTCTCTATTGCGGCGGCGGTTTTCGCTCGGCTCTCGCCGCAGCTACTCTGCAGAAAATGGGATACAAGAACGTGCTTTCCATGGCAGGCGGCTGGGCGGCGTGGCGAGATTCGAACGCTCCAGTCGAAATGGAAATGCCGTTCTAACACCGATTCATATGACCGATCCAGAATTCGACGTCCGAGAAAACGCACGAATGATAGCGGCCGCGTTTGCCGAGAAAGGCGACGCGACCGGCTGGTTCGACGCTCTTTACCGCGAGGCCGACGGCAACAACGAACACATTTCCTGGGCAGACCTTTTACCGAACAGGTTTTTTTGCGAATGGGCTGAGAAAACGAATTTGAAAGGCGATGGCCGAAAGGCTTTGGTCGTCGGCTGCGGGTTAGGTGATGACGCGAGATATCTTTACGACCTCGGCTTTAAAGTGACCGCATTCGATATCTCGCCGACCGCGATCGAATGGGCAAAACGCCTTCATAAAGACACAGACATTCAATTTGAAACCGCCGATCTCCTTCAGCCACCGGATGCGTGGCTGGCAACAAATACCCCATCCGCTATCGTAGATGGTACTGACAGAAGCCGGTTCGATTTTGTACTGGAGGTTTATACTATCCAACTTTTGCCACTGGAAATGCGGCCGAAAGTAATCGACGCAATTGCTGCTTTTGTCGCACCGAAAGGCGAGTTGGTCGTCGTCACGCGTGGCCGCGAGGATGATGAAGAGCTGGTTGAACTGCCGTGGGCGTTGTCGCGAAAAGATCTTTCGCGGTTTGATGAAAATGGCCTTACACAAACGCATTTCGAAATAATGATGGACGATAAGGAAGAACCTCCGGTGCCGAGATTTATTATTCGTTACGAACTGAAATAAAATCTACTATTTCCGGCATTTATTACCGATGTCTTTGCAATATTTGAAGGAAGCCGCAGCTCAGGGTGACTCCGAAAAAATAATTCGGTATATCCGTCTCCATTTTGGCGATGGGAACGAGGAAAACGGACGTAAGGAAATCGATAAGGCGTGGGTGGAGGCGTTAAAAATGTTGCTGGATGTTCCGGCTACCGACAGGGAATTTATCCTCAAAACCCTTGCTGAAAAGGACTCGGCTACGCTCGCTCATTTTTTCTTTCACCTTCATTTTTATTTTGTCGAACGCTCGGGAGAATGGATTCATGACGGAAAACTTTGAAAATGGTGTTGCCATGCAGCTTAGGCCGGGACTATGGCAGACGGTTAACGACCGTTATCCCGGTTCCATGATAACGAAGGATTCGGGTGTTCCATTGGCAAAATTAAAAAAACCT
>JBQTJB010000240.1:0-20182 GCA_052387555.1 Blastocatellia bacterium
AAACCGGCTGTGGAAATATGGAAAAGCCCAAAACCGCTTTCCCACATTCCCACAGCCACGACTACTAGATCTATATCAAAGGAGAAAAGAGAGACTTTTTTGTCTACAAAAACTTGACCGGCTCAAATAGGTACTTCCAATACGTCACAGGCGTAGCGGGTTGAGTGCGGTTTTGGAGGAGAATTTTGGGCAGGCCAATTGCGTAAATCAGAAAACGCCGAGCGTCTCGCTCTTGGATTCGTCCCCTTATTTAGTTTCCAGGCTTGCGGTGAAATGTGACATCTTTCAATAGTCGATGTCACAAGGCACCATTTACACGAAATGGTCGCTACATTTTTCGCTACAGTGGCACGAAATTACCGACATACAAAAATCTCGCTAATCCATAAACTCAAGGCTTACAGATAGTTAGGCCAAAATGGAACTGATGATTTACGGAAAATGGGGCGGCCGCGGACGGGCCAAAAGTACGGGCGTAACTATATGTATTATAAGGACTTATTGCCAGACGGGTCGCGGCAGACCTGATGACTGAACGGAATCAGCTTGCAGACCCGCTCCCTGTAAGTCCTTGCATGCATTGAAGTTATGGAGCCGGTGATAAGACTCGAACTTACGACCTGATGATTACAAATCAACTGCTCTACCAACTGAGCTACACCGGCTTGGCGGGGTTTGGGGAACTGCGGCAAACGAAAATACTAACAAACACGTAGTTTTATGTGCAAGTAACGGCTGCATTTTTGTGTATAACATAAAAATAGTTGTTGACCATTGTTGGCAAAACCTATACCATAAGAAATGCCCTAAAGGGCAAAATCCTCGCAGAATGCCGACTTCCTTCATCCGGCACGCATTTTTCCGGACAAATCATTTAGCACCCTAAAGGAGAACATTGTGAGCTTCAAAGACTTTTCTAACCGTAGTATTTTGACTTTAATGGCTTTTGCATCGGTACTGCTTTTCACTGGCAAAACTATTGCTCAACAGGGCGTTCCGATGGATTCATCGGGCATGGTTCAGAAGCCGATGACGGTTGCCGAACGAAATAATCTATATTGTGCCGGATATGTCCAAAATTCGCCTATCAGCACGACCAACCGAATCGTCGGCGGGTCGGATGAAGCGGATCAGTTCATCTATTCGGAGAATGAGGTTGTCTATGTAAATGCCGGTTCGAGCAAAGGCGTTAACGTCGGCGATTTGATGAGCGTTGTTCGTCCACGCGGACAGGTAAAGACACGTTGGACCAAAAAGGGAAGTCTGGGTTTTTATGTTCAGGAGGTCGGAGTCGTTGAGGTGATCCGCGTAAAGGCCGAAGTTTCGGTGGCGCGTATTAAAACCTCATGTGACAATTTTCTTCTCGGCGATCTTGTCCAGCCTGCGCAGCAGCGAACCAGCCCAATGCACAAACAGCGTCCCGCACTCGATCTCTATTCAGACCCGAATGGAAAGGCGATGGGCCGTCTATTCATGGGACGTGACAATCAGGAAATGCTTACACGTGACCAGATCGTGTATGTCGATCTCGGTGCCGAAGACAATGTTTCGGTGGGTGATTATCTGACAGTATTCAGACCGCTTGGAAAGGGAAATATTCTGAAAGGCCCGCCGGAATCGGTTAGCGCTCGTCAGGAAGGATATCAAAGCCTAACCTACAAAGGCGGCAAATTCTCCAATCAGGCCGCACGCAAATCTGGCGATCAGGCAAGAGGCAGGGTCGTTACCACGGGCCGTGCAAAAGACGGGCGCGGAGACCTCCGCAAGGTAGTCGGCGAACTGGTTATCCTAAATGTTAAAGAACGTACTGCAACAGCAGTTATCGTTCGCACCGCTCAGGAAATTCACACAGGTGACTGGGTCGAAGTTCAATAATCTGAAGGTTAAATTTAAATCAATCGAGGCCGGCGTTGTTCAAACGCCGGTTTCTTTTTTTTCTTCCAGTTCGTTCCGATTCTTTTGTTTGAAGAAATATCTGAGATAGTCGTACAATGACCAGACGGCCATCGCGACCGCTATCCAAAGAGCACCACGACCGACCAGGTAGCCGAAGACCTTCAAGTCATTTGTAGTTAAAGCAAGACTCAATAAGTTTGAGAATGCCGTCCTTACTTCCGCAACTTCCCAAAATCGAAACGCTGGATATTCGAGGCCGAAATTCGAAACCGGAGGCTTTCCCGTAGCCGCCGCAACGAGCAACGCAACGATCGCAACGCATTGCGCCCACATCTTGATCTTTCCGGAGGCTTGGGCCTGGATAATTATGCCTTCGGCGGCGGCGACCGACCTAAGGCCGGTTACGACAAACTCGCGTCCGAGAATTACAACCACCGCCCAAGACGGGGCAAGCTGTTTTTCGACCAGCACTATCAGGGCGGCCGATACCAAAAGCTTGTCGGCTATCGGATCGAGGAATTTGCCGAGATTGGAAACTTGATTGCGTCGGCGGGCCAGATGGCCGTCGAGGATATCCGTGAGCGAAGCTGCGATAAAAATAATTATGGCGAGTGCATAGCCGTTGATCCCGAAATATCGTTCAGCCACCGGTGTCAGCAGCACGACCACCAAAAGAGGGACGATGACGATCCTTGCAAACGTTAGATAATTCGGTAAATTCACGGCTCTAGATTAGTTTAGGTTTATAGGCAGCAAAGTTCAAGAAGCCTTTTTTTCTAATGCTTTTGGGTGTCTTAAGGTAGTACCGAAATTTGATTTGGCTGACGGCTGGATTTTTAAGGTGGCAAACCTTGTTTTACAAAGCAAAGAATATTATTTAAATCGAAAAGCCGTGGTGGTATACTCTCGACGTACCTGAAAATTCGACCGAAGAAAGATCCAAATCCGAAGAAACGCGCTACGGGACGGTCCGTTACGAATAATCGGATCTGCCGGTTTTGTTATCTGATGATTGTTTTTTTCGTTTTGGATAATCGGTCGGTAGATACCGTATCGGCTTGGAGGTAAAAGTCATGGTTAAGACTTTATTTGAGGGGATTATCATTTTTTGTGTAGCCTCGGTGATATGCGTGGCTCAAAGTGTTAATCCGATCACGAAGACGAATGTTAAGCCTGCCGTAACAAATACGAAAACCGTATCGTTGATCGAGGGCAAGGTTGTATATGTTTTTGATGGTGACACTGTCAGCGTAGAAACGAAAGACCGGATGATCTATCCGGTTCGAATACAGGGAATCGACGCGCCGGAAGAAAGCCAGGAGCTTTCAAAAAAGTCGAGAAAACATCTTGAAGAGTTGGTGTTTGAGAAGGAAGTAAAGGTAGTAGTTAAGCGAAAAGATCAGGCTGATAAGTATGTAGGAACCGTGTTTCTTAACGGGCAGGATGTCGGGCTAAAGCAGATCGAAGGCGGCTTGGCGTGGCACTTCAAACAAACAGGATACGAACAATCGGCGGACGCCCGCACCTTATATGAGCAGGCCGAGCTTCGTGCCCGTGCTCAGCGAGCTGGCATCTGGAAAGACCGTACTCCTATCGCACCGTGGGATTTTAGGATGGCGAAAGTGCCGTCTGCAACCAAGACCGCCGAGACAGTACCTGCACCAGTGAATGTTAAACCGAATGCGACGACGGCGCCGGCTAAACAGACCGAGGATCCCACGGGAAAGAAGTACATTTTGGGGCCGCGGGGCGGTTGTTACTGGGTTGACGAGAACGGCAAAAAGATCTATGTCAAAGATAAGAGCCTTTGCGGCCAGCCTGCGACTGGAACGGATCAATAGCGGCGGAGTTTAGAGATGCAGAAGGTCTGTCCTGAATGTGGAGTTACTCTCACGCTTGAGGAACAGGTTTGCTCATGCGGCCATTTTTTCCTTGACGTGATTGGCCGGCAGCAATCGGCGAATGCCGACATGATGAGGCAAAGCCATAAGCGTACGCTTCTTGGAAAGATCGCAGCTGTTTTTGCTTTTTTTGCATTGTCCGGCGGTTCGTTGGCCTATTGGTTTTATTCGGACAGGTTCGAAGGATCGACTGCTGACGAGATTGAAACCGCATCCGACATTCCGGCATCTTTCAACGCAGTTCCCACGTTTTCAAAGAGTCCACCGAAAAATGCCTTCGACGGCCGCGTAATTTCCGTGCTTAGCGGCGATACGCTCCATGTAACTGATCGGAGCAGTAAAAATCATCAGGTAAAACTTTCATCGGCCAAAGCCCCGGATCCCGCCAAGCCGATCGGAAAGCAATCTCGAGACCACTTAGCCAATCTTGTTCAGGGAAGGGATGTCGTTGTCATTGCGCAGAGGAATGCCGAAAACGGAACGATTATCGGCAAGGTTATGTTTGCCGGAGTTAACCTAGGTGCCGAGCAGATAAGATCCGGATTCGCTTTATTCGATCAGAACGAAGAAACGGTTCCAACTCAGGAAGATCAAGATTTATATTCCAGAGCCGAGGCTTATGCAAAAAATTCGACAGCGGGAATATGGTCGGGAAATCAAGCTGAGGTCGCCGACATACTGGCGGCTCCTTCCAATACAGGTACGGTCGTGCAAAGGAACGACGGCGGTTTTGCGTCTGCTCCGGTTGGTTTGAGGACAAAATCGCAAAACATACAACCCTCTACCTCTGTCGAAGTTATTCAAACTGATAATTCTGCCTCAGCGGGATCAGAGTCAAGAGTTCCTTTTAATTCGCCGCCGGTCGTAGAAACCAATAAAGCCGACGATCAGCCAACGACAACGGGTAGCGACAACACGTCGAAACCGCTGCAGGCGCAAGTTCCTGCAAACACCTCGACCGCTTCGTCGAACAAAGAAACTAAGAGTTCGGGAACCAAAACTTATATACTTGGCCCACGTGGCGGGTGTTACTACCTCACCGCAAGCGGCAGCAAATCATATGTAGACAGAAGCCGGTGTAATTAGCCGCTTCGGGTTACTTGCAAAAAAAGCGGGCCGAAGCCCGCTTTTTTTAATGTTGCATTAAGGGAAATCTACGGCATGAAGCCGAGTTGCGAAAAAGTGCCGGGGAAATAGGCAAGATTTGGGAAAACCGATGCCTGATCCGCCGGAGCAAGTCCGTACCATCTTGCAAGAGTGGCTGCATATTGATCTACCGAGGTTGTCGGTATCCAACGGCCGCGGGGGCCGGTTCCGCCATCAGTGTCGTCTGGTCCGCCAAGCGTTAGCGTCGGGTAATAATTACCCGTGCCGTCCGGGCGAAGGCTGCCGTAAAAATCACCACCGATAACCGAACCGCCCATGACGAACATGTGACTGCCCCACGCATGATCCGAGCCGACATTTGCACCCGACCCTGCGGGATTCATCGTCCGGCCGAAATCGGACAACGAAAACAGAGTGACGTCATTTTGTATTCCCTGAGCGACCAGTTCATCCCAGAACCATCTCATCGCCTGGCTAAATGCCGTGAAAAGATTGGTTTGATTGGTCAGCTGCGTCGTGTGCGTGTCAAATCCGCCGATCTGCACATAAAAGACCTGCCTGTTGATATTCAAGCTGTCACGTGTCTTGATCAATCTGGCTACCTGCCGCAGTTGGCGGGCAATGCCCGAATCCGGAACAGGCGTTACCGTCGTGTCCTGTCCGCTTGCCAAAGCCGCATTCGCCTGCATTGCAAGATCGGTTACGTGGCTTGCAGCGGCAACATAGTTGGATGAAAGATCCTGCGTGCGGAGAGCATTGAATGCATTTAACCGAGCGAGGTTCGAACCGGTCGGAGGTGTGCCAAAGCCTGCCGGGTTCAAAACATTCGCAAGCGAGGTGTTCGAATCGGAGATCGCCAAAGGCAGAGTTGTCTGTCCTGCTGTAAACAATTGTGCACCGGCAATCGAAGTAACCATCGGTACCAGGCCGTTCGGATTTTGTCCGGCTGTCATTCTATCGGAAACCCGTCCGCCCCAGCCCGTAAAAGCCTGCGTATTTGAAATACTTGTTTGAGCTTGAGAGACCTGATCCGAATGTGAGAAAAGCTGGTATGGCTTTTGGATCGACCCGTTTTGGTACTGCGTTCGGGTCATCGGACGGACGAGCGTTCCCACATTAGTGACAACCGCCAGCTTGCCCAGTCCCCAAAGTTCGTGGATGCCGTTGTTAACTATCGTCGTGCCGTTTGGCGTCAGCGGCCCGAGATTGGGGTGAAGGCCGTAAGTCAATGTACCGGACGCACCCTGCATTCGCGGAACGGAAATAGGAAGCAAGTTAGCCTGTGGTATCGCAAGGCCCTGGGTGCTGCGGGAAGAAGCATAAGCTGCGTAATTGCTTATAGAAGGGTCGCTATGGTTTGGAATGACCATGTTGTTGCCGTCATTTCCACCTGACCAAAATAGACAAACCAAGGCTTTGTAATTGGCTCCACCCTCCGGCGGAGCCGCCTCTTGTTTGTCGATGACTTTCTGTGCCATCGCGTTCATCATCCCGAAATGATGCATCTGCGTGGCAAGCGATACCATGCCGAGGGCGCAACCACCTGATTTTTTCAAAAATTCACGTCTGTTTTCTTTCATGATTATCACCTCTGCACCTGGTATTGCGACGAAGTCGCGACTAGATAAACCGCTTGCCGAACCCGTGCTAAAGTCTGGGCGGCTGTCGGCGGGTTAGAGACTGTTATTGAGTTAATAGCCGTCATTAACGTGCTGCGCATCGCGGGTGACATCGTTCCGTGCAACATTCGCTGATTGAGAGAATCCAGCAAAAGGTTGTTAGAGGTGTCTGCGACGACGAGAGCCTGCAGATCGCTAAAGTCCAGCGACGTGCCGTTTGGAGAGTTCGGAACACTGACTCCGATAGGCGGTGCCGTAAACACAAATCGATTTACGAAGTTTGCCCGCTGAATCGTTGTACCGGTGGTCATCAGAGCAAATTCCGGCCCAAGCAGGCTGGTATTGGGGACAACGAAATCCGGCGGGTAATAGTTGAATACCGTCGGCGAACGGAAAGGAATCTGAGCCATTCCGTTGAACTCCTGACGACCAGTTAGATAACCGTCGCTTTGCCCTGTTCCGCTTGCAGCGGCCACGTTAAACGTCCGGAGTATGTTCGTAGTCAACAAAACCGGTTCGCGCAGCTTGCCAAAGTTAGGATCGGTCTTGACGTCACCTCGTGCTTCCGGATCGAGGAGGATTGCCTTTACAACTTCCTTCATTTGTGACGGATTCGAACGATTAGCGTTAAAAACCGACGCGACACGCCCGACATATGCAGGTGTCGGGTCGCTTGTGACAAGTTGTTGAATAAGTATCTTGCTGACAAACGGGCCTACGTTGGGGTGATTGAACATATTGTCCAATGCCTGATCCATCGAAGCATTGGCGTATGTCACTATGTTAGGAAGCGTAGTACAGTTGGCACACGCAGCTATATTTGTGGTTGTCGAACCCGGATAATTTAGCAGAGTTTTTGCCGTAAGGTCATGTCGGTTGTTGCTTACATTCGTCACGCCTGCATTCAACAGCATCGGATCGATATAATTTGCGGACCCTACGGCCAGACTCGGACATGTTACACCGGGTGTCTGGCAGAAACTCCAGCCGGTGAAAACCTTAGTTAGATTGTTGACGCCGTTTTGGTCATATGTCGGAATCGGATTTCCGCCGCTGGTTTGCAGCGTTCCATCCTGATTGAGCATGAAAAGTCCGATGGTGAATAGCTGCATTATCTCGCGGGCATAATTCTCATTCGGATTATTCCTCGTGCTCAGGTTCATGCTCAAGTATTCGCCCATGGTCGGATGAAGCGTCATCTCTTCCATCAGGTTGCGATAGTTGCCGAATGCATTTCTTGAAAGTACCTTGTGCCATTCGACCATGTGACGCGACTGTTGGATATCGACGCCCGATGTAACCCAAATCTGGCTCAATGCCCACGCAACACGATGTTTTAGCTGTGCATCGCTGTAAAACGCTTCTTTCATGAACCACGTCTGGATCGGATACATTGTGTATGTATCACGAAAACATGTGGTTGGAACGTCAGGCGTTGGTGTTTCACTGCCATCACAATCTGCTGGTGCGTTTCCCGGTTTTAGCGGTTGGTTTGGATATTGATTTGACAAAGAAGGATATGGGGCTTCGAACTGCTCAGCGAGCCACGTTCGCAGGCCGATGCGCCGAATGCGCTGATCCAGGAGTTCGTTCGAACCGAAAGCTGCCTGTTCGAGGAACCTTCTGCGGTCGCCTGACCAGCGGTAGCCGACGTATTCGGAGGTCGGACCGTCACCGTCAGTTTTGTACACTTCTGCAGATGTTTGTTTATTCTTGAATTCACCGCCGGTCGCTCCATAACCGAGACGCAGCCGCTCGGATGTGTGCCCACGCCACGCGAGTCTCACAAGAACATCTCCGTTTGGCGTAGGGGATTCCCAATAGCCGATCTCATCCTGCAAAACAATCGTCACGGCAAAAACGCCGTCACGTCCTTTAACAGGTTCAATGTTGGTAACCGGAAATCGGTAGGTTCTACCATTTCTGTCTTCAACATAGAGTCGAAACGCGTTCGCCCCTTCGCCTTCCATCAAATCGACGTTGGTAACAAACATTACAATCGTCGAACCTGGTGCGAATGCCTCTTCTGCACGTCCCTTACGCCGGCCAAATGAATTTGCAGAAACCGCCAAAACCCTCTTCGTGTCCGATCCGGTCAAAAGAACCGGTATCGGTGAATTGGGATCAGTATCATCCTGTGCAAATCCCTGGAAACAAAAAACTAGAGATACAAGAAGTGCGCTGAAAACTCGCAATTTCGTGTGCGATCTCAAGCTGAACATACCCTTTCCTCCTATGGTGCTGTCTGGTCAAAAACTACTTGCTCGGTTAGTGGGACTGTTTGACGTTCAAAGAAAATTGACGCCGTTGAAATTTGTTGTACATCATGAGCGTAATTTATTTCTCTTAAAAACTCAAGGCTTTTCTTATTAATCCAAAAGAATTCAAAGATTTCTATTTTCGTCCTTATTAAGACGTTGCTTGGGGGGCAATGGTCGAATAAATGTAAAGATTTGTCAGTAACTTATTTTAGACATAAAATTACTTAAATGTCTACGACCTTTTTAATAGAAACGGCTAAAAACTTTAGTTTTCCGCATACTATTTTTAGCCATGGCTGGAGTGATCTGCTGCCTTTTATTGTGGACGAGGAAAACCAGGTACTGAAATATACTTTTTCGAGTGTTAGAAAAGAAAAACCGGTCACGGCGACGATAACTGCTGAAAAAGGCGGTTTGCGGGTCGAACTTTCGAGAAAACCAAAAGATTTCGAGCGAATTCTTTCCGGGATACGGCATATTCTGCGGTTCGATGACGGCCTTGAAGAGTTTTATGACCTCTCATCCGGCCACGAGTCGTTTCAATGGATTGTCGAAAAAAATGCCGGCCGGCTGCTTCGGTCGGCGACGGTTTTTGAGGATCTTGTTAAAACTCTCTGCACGACAAATTGTTCATGGGGTCTGACAAAAAACATGGTCACGAACCTGGTTGAAACTCTCGGCGAAACCGAAACAAAAGGCCACAAGGCTTTTCCAACAGCATCAGCACTCGCTTCGCAGAACGAAGCTTTTTATCGCAACGAGATCAGAGCCGGATATCGCTCGCCTTATTTTGTTGAATTGGGTCAGCGGGTAGAAAGCGGTGAGATCGATCCCGAATCATGGCTCGCGTCCGACCTCCAAACCGGCGAATTGAAAAAAGAAATAAAGCAGGTTAAGGGAGTCGGCGATTATGCCGCCGAAAATATTTTGAAGCTCCTCGGACGCTACGACGGCCTTGCTCTTGATTCCTGGCTTCGGGCTCAGTTTTACAAGAAACACAATTCTCAAAAAGCCTGCACCGACAAAAAGATCGAGAAGCACTACAAGTCATTTGGGAAATGGAAAGGCCTGGCGATCTGGTGCGACATGACGCAGGAATGGTTTGACGACCTGAAAATAAAGTAAACCCGGCCCGCCCGAAAATTACGATTCTTTTTAACGATTTAGAAACGAAATAAACCTGATTGACGGAAACCACAAGTGCTTTTTGCACAATAAAATACAAAACGCTTTTTTCCGGCCAGCGCGTGATTTTTCATCGACTTTCGTTCGTTATGCAACGTCTCAATTATACCCGGCGAAGGCCGCGTGTTAATTCAAACGGCATTACTATGAATATTAAATCGAAGGAGAAATCAAAAATGAAACAGTATATTTCAAAGGCGATCATAGGTTCGATGGCGGTTATGACTCTTCTTTTCCTGGCGGATACGGGTCATGCTCAACGATACAAGCGTGAAGCTCGCGGACGCGGCTATACAAAGGCTCAGGTGAAGGCAGTTATCAATCGGGTTGAAGACCGCGTAGACAATTTCGTGGTCAATTTCGACCGTTCGCTCGACCGCAGCAAACTGAACGGTTCAAGCCGTGAAGATTGGTTGAACAACCGCGCACGCGATCTAGAGCGGGCGACGGACGAGCTTGCCCGCGAGTTCGACCGTCAAGACGCCTGGATCCAGAATAAAGAAGAGGTGCGGCGTTGTTTGAACATAGCCAGCGATATTGACAGGAACATACGAAACTATCGTTATGGTACCGGAACCGAGGCTAACTGGTCGCGTGTCCGACACGAACTAAATACATTGGCGGACGTGTACAATCTTCCGAAGATCGGGCCGTCATATCGCTAATCGCATTAAACCGCAAATTAAGACTGAGGCAGGCTTAAAAAGTCTGCCTCGATCTGTGTTTGTGTAGTAAACTATGTCGGTCAAAATGACGTAAAAATTTGAAATGATCGAAGCCGGAAAAATTCTTCAGGAGCGTTACCGAATCGACAAGCAGATCGGCCAGGGCGGAATGGGCGCCGTTTACGTCGCGACCGACCAAAGATTCGGAAGCACGGTCGCGATAAAAGAGACGCTTTGCATGGATGACAATTACCGCAAGGCGATAGAGCGCGAAGCAAGGCTTTTGAACAGTCTCAAACACGTTGCTTTACCGAGAGTAAGCGATCATTTTCTTGAATCGAACGGCCAGTTTCTGGTGATGGAGTTCATACCCGGCGAGGATTTGAGCTGCATTCTTGAGGAGCGCCGTGAGGCTTTTCCGGTCGATCAGGTTTTGAAGTGGGCCGACCAGTTGCTTGACGCATTGGAATTCCTGCATACGCAGGAAATTCCGGTAATTCATCGTGACATAAAACCGCAGAATTTAAAGTTGACTTCGCGCGGTCAAATTATTCTCCTCGATTTCGGATTAGCTAAGGGGAACCCGACCGACGCCGGTCATCAGACGGCTGCAAAAAGCATTTTTGGATATTCCCGAAACTATGCTTCGCTCGAACAGATACAGGGAACGGGCACCGATCCGCGCAGCGATCTCTATTCGCTTGCCGCAACGCTTTATCATTTAATTACAGGTGTTGCGCCGGAGGATGCGTTGACGCGTGCAATGAGTGTTTTGAGCCAACAGCCCGATCCGCTTATTCCGGCCCACCAACTCCGCCCTGCGCTACCACGCGGCATTTCGGGGATTCTCCAAAACGCAATGGATTTAAATGCCGCGCAACGGCCGGTGTCGGCGTTGAAGATGCGCGAGATGCTGGCGAATCACGCAAGTTATATTCACTTAGCAGATGCGGAGCATACCACTGCTCGCCCTACTGAAGATGATCCATTCGCTAAGAAAACTCAGATTCTACAGGACGATACCCACCAGATTGCACTGAATCAAACTGAGGTAAAAACTGAAGTTTTACCTGCAAATCTCTCTCAGGTAACTGCTTTTCGGATTCCAAATACCGACGATTTGCGTCGTCAGATAGTTTCGAATGCCGATGAAAGTCGAACCGGTTCCGGCAGAAAATTTGCGATTGCTGCGGGCGGCCTTGGCGCGATTCTCCTGGCCGGCTCGATCGCTGCCGGTGTTTATGTTTTTGGCCCCGGGAGAACTTCCGGTACGGAAATCCCTGTGGCAGAGGTACCGGATGTCCCGCAGCCTCCGGAACCTGCAAATATTGTTTCGAACGAAATGCCGGTTTCGACTGCTGACGCGGCTAGTTCGGTTCAATCTGATTCGACAATTACAAAACCGGTGACAGAAACCAAACCAGCCGATGCGGAAACTTCGGCAAAAAAATCGGAAACGACCGCTCCTCAAACTAACACGGACCCGGACACGATTATCGTCGAGGGCGATAATGTCTACATCGGAAATAAAAAAATATCTCCCGGTCGTATCGAAACCCCGGATGAAGTTATTGAGTTAAACGAACCGCCGGTTCCTCCGACTGTTTATCCTCGTCCGCAGCAAATACCGCCAGACATGCGCAACCTCACCCCGGAACAACGGCGTAAGCTACGCCGGCTTCGGCAACAGAATCCACAAGTGAGAGTAAGACCGACTCCTTATCAGAAATAAAGGGTTAACTCTGCGTGTTAAGGGTTTCTACAGGGAACTCGCAGTCTATAAAACTTAAGTGAAGGCGTGTTTTGTCGTCGGTGCCCAGTTGACGGTTGCAAACTACCGCGAGGCCAGAAAAATTATAAGCTTCGCTGATAAATTTCACCCTGTCGCCAACCTCGACGTTTAGCTCTGAAATTACTGCGGCACCACTTTTGCTAATGTTTTCTGCAAAAGTTCTTTCTCCGGCTACTGTTCCCTTGTTTCCATCAACGAGGGCCAGGTACAGATCGATCGATTTCCAATACCGAACGTGTTTTCGCGCCTTGAACGCGGCCTTTGCTTCGTCGATTCGCCACAGTCCGTCTTCGGTCATTCCGCAGATCCGATAACTCTGCATTGGATTGTCGTGAAAGCTTGCGGGCGCCTGTTTTCCGATAAAAGCCACGCCGATATGATAACCGGCCTTATCTTCGTCGACGAGCGGCTGAGAATACTGAACAAGCCCCCAGACCCGATAAAGCTCCTTATCGTGATCGAAACAACGCAAGTGTGAAGGCATTTGCAGCATTAACGATACGAGGCATCCGACACGGCACTCGCGTTCGAGATAAAATCCGGCACCTCCCGCGGAAAAGCTCATCACCTCGGCGACCTCTTTCCACATTTCTCCGTCGGCATCCTTTGCTTTTACAACTGCAAGAAGCGATGTCGAGGCAACATTTGCTTTTTCAACAGGAAGTTCTGTACTTACTGACATTGGATTCTCCAAAAGTGGGTTTTATTGCGTGGTTTGATTTGGCGGGAATCATCTCTATGATCCGATTCCTTCTAGCGGGAAGAAATTATCCACAAATTCGAGGTGAAGCCGGACGATGCCGTCCGGGCCTACGTGTTTTCCGCGTACGATCGAAATGATCGTAACATCATGGCGTTCGCTACGGACACGAAGAAACGAGCCGATATCAACGTTAAATGACGTAAAGACCGCCGCTCCGCCCAAACTGACGTTTTCGGTAACGCTGACTTCGCTTGCGGCTACATCACCGTTTTCATCGAGGCATTCTAAAATAAGGGATTCCGGTATCGCAAAACGCGTATGACGCCGAAGATAAGACGGCAAATCGCTTTCGTCGGGAACCGCCGAAGCCTCGACGACCTGCCAAAGACCGCCGTCCTCGCGCTCGGAAAGGTCAAAAAGCTTGGACGGATTGTCCACGTAGCTCGAAGGAGGCGTTTTGCCGATAAATGCGATACCTACCGCATAAAGCGATGCTCCGGGATTCGTTTCCAACTGCATGCAGCGTCGAACCAGCCCCCAGATTCTGTATTGCGGTTCGAGATAATCGTAGCAGCGCAATTGCCGAGGCATCGGAACGCTCATCATTAGCAGCCGGCCGCGTTTTACAGGCCGTTTCAGGTTAAATCCGGCACCGAAAGCCGAAATATCCTCGAGCCGGGTAACCTCGTTCCATGCGAACTGCTGATCGACCTTTACTTCAATCCGTGCCGGAAGGGCAAGCTCGTATCTTTGGATTCTTCGGGATTCTTTTTCGGTGACAATGGTTGACATTATGGGGTTTACGGGCCTTCGCGAGCGTGAAAGGAGATGAAGGTAAACGATTTTTACTGAAGGTATTTAGCGGGTTCTTGTGCTTGGGCGAGACAAGTTGCTAAACAGGCCGGTCGCCTGTAAAATTAGAATATCATTAGATCGGCTTTTTTTCCATCTTTTTTTGTGCCCTTTTCAACAGATAATTTCACGCCTGTATTGAGCATTTAGACACTTAACACCAATGGATTCACTTTTAGAACGCAACCAGATAAACATCGAAGACGAGATGCGCCGGTCGTATCTCGATTACGCAATGTCGGTCATCATCGGCCGGGCGCTACCCGACGTCCGCGATGGCCTAAAACCTGTGCATCGCCGCGTTTTGTGGGCGATGAACGAGCTTGGCAATACCTTTAATAAGCCTTACAAGAAATCTGCCCGCGTAGTTGGCGACACCATTGGTAAATACCACCCGCACGGCGACACGGCAGTTTACGACACAGTTGTTCGTATGGCGCAGGAATTTTCGATGCGTTATATGCTCGTGGACGGACAGGGAAATTTCGGTTCGATCGATGGCGATAACCCGGCTGCGATGCGATATACCGAAGTTCGCATGGCGAAGATCACGAACGAAGTTCTCGATGACATCGAGAAAGAAACAGTCGATTTTCAGCCGAACTACGACGAATCACTTTCGGAACCGAAAGTTCTTCCAACAAAAATCCCCCTACTTCTGGTAAATGGTTCCGAAGGCATAGCCGTCGGCATGGCGACAAAAATTCCTCCTCATAATCTTACAGAAATACTCGAGGCGACGATAGAGTTGATCAAGAATCCCGGCATTACCGTTGACGAATTGATCAAGATCGTTCCCGGCCCCGATTTTCCGACAGCCGGTTTTATCTATGGCCGCGAGGAAATTCACCGGGCGTATCGCGAAGGCAGAGGCGTGATCCAGATGCGTGCCAAAGCGGGCATCGACCGCATAGGCCGCGGTGACCGCGAGCGCGATGCGGTAGTCATCACCGAGTTGCCGTACCAGGTGAACAAGGCACGTTTGATCGAAAAGTTCGCCGAGCTTGTACACGAAAAGAAACTTGATGGAATTTCCGAGATCAGAGACGAATCGAACCGCGAAGGCATTCGCGTTGTTATCGAACTAAAACGTGATGCTATTCCGCAGGTCATTCTTAATAAGCTGTATAAGTTAACCCCGCTTCAGTCGTCGTTCGGCATCATTAATATTGCGATCGTAGATGGGCAGCCGAAGCTGTTTACGCTAAAAGGAATGCTCGAGGCGTTCGTCGAATTTCGCCGCGAGGTCGTTCGCCGTCGAACAGAATTCGAGCTGAGAAAGGCACAGGCTCGAGCTCATATTTTAGAAGGATTGAACAAAGCCATCGACGCGCTCGACTACATCATCCCCTTGATCCGCAATTCACGTTCGGTGGATGAGGCGAAAACATGGTTGACGGCGAATCTCGCGACGACCGGCGAGATAGATAAATGGCGTGGCGTTACTGGCGAAAAACCAAAAGCCCAGTTTCTCAAGGACCTTGAAAAGGTCATCACGAGTCTCGAATTTTCTGATATTCAGGCGCAGGCGATTCTCGATCTGCAGTTGAGAAGACTGTCGGCTCTCGAACGCCAGAAGATACTCGACGAATACGAGTCTATAATCAAGCACATTGCCGAGCTTGAGAACATTCTCGCTAATGAAAATGTCTTGCGCCAGGTGATAACCGAAGAACTTCAGGAAGTAAAGAAGAACTTCGGCGACGAGCGGCGCACCGTGATCGTCGATGCCGGCGTCGAATTAAGCATCGAAGATCTGATCAAGGATGAAGACGTCGCGATCACCGTGACGAATGCAGGTTACATAAAACGGACGCCTGTCTCGACATATTCTCGCCAGGGCCGCGGCGGCAAAGGACGCCTCGGGGCCAAAGCGAAAAACGACGATTTTGTCGAGCATCTCTTCATAGCCTCAACCCACGCCTATTTGATGATTTTCACCGACGACGGTCAGGTATTCAAGATGAAGGTGCATGAGATTCCCGAGGCCGATCCGTCCGCACGCGGCAAGGCGGTGGTCAACCTCGTCCAGCTTTCGAGCGAGCGCAAACTCGTCGCCGTAATGCCGGTTCGCGATTTCGGCGAGGAAGTTTACCTTACGATGGTGACGAAAAATGGCGTAATAAAAAAGACTTCGCTATCGGATTACCAGAATATTCGCGTTACCGGAATTAATGCGATCAACATCGACGAAGGCGACGAATTGCTAGATGTGATCCGAACCGACGGCAAACGCCAGATCTTTATCGCCACTCACGACGGCATGGCTGTTCGCTTTAACGAATCGGACGTTCGCCCAATGGGGCGCGTCGCGCGGGGCGTTCGCGGCGTGAACTTGCGATCCGGCGATTTTGTCGTGTCGGTATGCGCCGTCTCGCAGGAGGGAACCGAGAAGATACTTTCCATCTCGGAAAACGGCTTTGGCAAACAAACTATAGTCAGCAGCTATCGCCTGACAAAACGCGGCGGCAAGGGCGTCATCAATATGAAGGCGACCGCCAAAACCGGAAAGGTAGTCGCGGCGTTTCCCGTCGAGGACGACAGCGAGATAATGATAATCACGCAGCAGGCAAAACTCATCCGCCTCGGCGTCGACAAGATCCGCGACACCGGCCGCAGCGCCCAGGGCGTCACTCTCATCAAATGCGACGACGACGATTGCGTAACCAGCGCCTCGCTCCTCGCTGTCGCAGAAGAGGACGATGATTAGTTTCTCATGCACCTAATTAAAAACGCTGGTTTTTTTATGTTATTAAAGCACGTAAAGTGGACAAATCAAATAGAGAGTCGAGTTTTACTCGACTCTCTATTTGATGAAAAAACTCTCAATTTTTATCTAAAATAGCTTATCAAGACGGCATCGCGGACTTCACGCCCGCGAGTGATGGCGAACTGTTTGCCGTCCGCCGACCAGCCGTTAGTGTAAAATATTTCGGCGGGCAGCCCTTCGAGAAGTTCCGGTTCTGGCAACTCACCTGCATAGATAAACCTAGCCCGCCAGACAAGAGGAAAAGGCCGCACCGACAGCCCTTTTTATTTGGCAAAAACGGTTTCGGAACTATGATTATATTACTATTTTTTGGTAGATTCCATGAAGAATATCAAGACGTACACTAGGCCAATTCGCTTGCGGTCAATTTGCGTCGGTTTGGTCATCCTGCTTTTGATGACCTTTGCGCTCCTTCAAAACGTGGAACGTACGGGAGCCCAGGACCGGTTCGCGGTCGACCGTGCAAGCCGTGTCGGCATCGACCCGGTGCTTGTCTATTCCACATACCTTGGTGGCAACTCTAGCGAAGTTACAGCACCACCAACCTCAGACATCCTCGGCGCAGCGGATCATCAGTTCCGCACTATTGAAAGTCCGTCGACGGTTGTGACTTGGAAGGGCGGCCAGGACCATCGCTGGAGCAATCCCGCCAACTGGGAAGGCGGACGCGTACCGGGAACATCGGACGTGGCTCGATTCGCCGTGCACTCAAGCTCAGACGTGGTGGTGGACGCACCGTCACCCGCTGCTGTGGCTGGTCTGGTTCTGGAACCGGACTATCGTGGAACAGTTACCCTGCGTCGCGACCTGACAGCAATTAACGATCTGGTACTCGCCGGAGGCACACTTAATCAAGGAAATCACAACTTAAGTGTCAGCCGCTACCGTCAAACAGGCGGGACATTCACTGGCGGAGACGCGAGCCTGATGATCCAGCACGAGGCTACTGTGAGCGGCGGGACGCTACTTAGCAGCAAGTCAATGACCGCGCGATCGCTGACGATCAAATCTCCTGCTGTCATGACGATGGCCGCGAACAGCAAGCTCACCTTAACCGGTGACGGCGAGCCGCTCAGCGGCAATGGCTTACTGGACGTAACAAAGAACGGTCCCAACAGTCTCGAATACACGGGTAGAGCAACGAGCGATGTGACGACCGCTGGCCCTTTGAGAGGGGCACTCGGAGTTGCAGTGCCTGCCCAGTCTGCTTTGCCGTTCGCCATCCGAGGCTCGAACCGACAACTGGGAATTGATCCGGCACGATCGCATATCGATTCCTCCCTTCTAGGTCTCAAACCCTTGGAGCCTAGCCGGGCATTTGGTAACGAGCGCCACGTTCGATCTCAAAGGACTTCCCTGATCCAATCCCTTTCGCCTCAGCTTCCGAGCCAACCCCTGTCCGGTTCATTCAGCAGAAGTGCGGCCTTGACGCTAACCCAAAGTGAGATCCCGAACGCAGTGGCGATCGATCCCGTTAACGGTTTTGCTTACTTTGGCACTGGGACGGCGGTTGGCCCTGGTGCTGTCGTAAAGGTCCGTCTGTCGGACTTCACCCGCGTCGGCGCGCTGGTTCTGAGTGGTGAAGACGATGAGCCTCGCAGCGCTGTGATCGACGCCGCTGGCGGCTTCGTCTATTTTGGGGGCGTCTATGGCGACATCATCAAAGTGCGGCTTTCTGACTTCACTCGTGTCGCAGTTATCGAGACGGGCACCGGGTTCGCAGGTGCAGTGATCGATACGGATAATGGCTTTGCCTACTTCGGCTCCTACACAAATCCCTCGGCCGTTTTTAAGGTCCGGCTCTCGGACTTTACCGTCGTTGATGTCCTGGTTCTGAATACAGACGAGATCGGAATCATCTCGGCTGTGATAGATACGGTAAACGGCTTTGCGTACTTCGGTACTAGCAGCAGCAACATCAACAATCCTACCTACATAGTGAAGGTGCGCCTTTCGGACTTCACCCGCGTTGGCAATTTACAACTAACTACCCCCACCGAAATGAATCCCAGCTGCGCCGTGATAGACACGGCCAATGGATTTGCATACTTCGGCATTTTGGCCGGCGATTGGAGGATCGTTAAGGTGCGACTCTCTGATTTCACCCGCGCCGGCACGCTTAGTCCGCCGGACGGGCAGGTGGTCTACCTCCGTTCGGCTGTTATCGACACGATAAATGGTTACGCCTACTTCGGTGATATTAACAATAAGGTCTTAAAACTGCGCCTATCGGATTTCTCGATATCGGGGGTGCTAGCTGTCCCCGGAAATGACCTATTCTGCGCTGCGATTGACACCCTTAACGGCGTTGCCTATTTTGGCTCCAGTACCCCGCAGGGCGTTGTGAAGGTAAGCCTTTCGGACTTCTCCTCGGCTGGCTTTACACCCTTTAGTCTTGGCGAGGACAACCTGAGCACTGCAGTCATCGACACAGCCCACGGCTTCGCTTACTTTGCAACCGGGAGAGCCCCAAGCGTTGTCAAGGTACGACTTTCAGACTTCACCCGCGTCGGGGTCTTGACGTTTGCCCCGGGAGATTCCCCTTTGTATTCCAGTGTGATCGACACGGCGAACGGCTATGCCTATTTTGGAACCGGCGGCCAGCGTGGGAAGATCGTCAAGATACAGCTCTCGGACTTCACGTGGGTCAGTACCTTGACTCTGAATTCCGGCGAAAACGATCTCTTTTCGGCGGTGATCGACCCTGGTAACGGCTTCGCCTACTTCGCAGCGCTCACTAGTTCGACAGGAAGACTTGTTAAGGTGCGCCTCTCAGATTTGACGCGTGTTGGTAGTGTGACTCTTAATAGTAACGAACGCCCACGCTCGATGACTATAGACACGATAAACGGCTTTGCCTACCTCGGAACCTATATCGGCGTCGTTGTTAAGGTGCGACTCTCGGACTTAACTCGCATGGGAGCTGTGTCCCTTACTAACCAAACACTTCTTAGCGCTGTTGCAGACCCCAGCGCAGGCTTTGCCTACTTTGGCAGCGTCGGAGAGAGCGTTTGCAGGTTGCGTCTATCAGACTTCAGCAACGCCTTCTGCACGACACTAGGGTCCATAAACTCCAACCTTCAGTCCGCCGCTATAGACACAGTTAATGGTTTTGCTTATTTCGGCACTTTCACAACCCCGGCCAGGGTAGTCAAGGTTAGCCTCTCAAGCTTCGGCCAAATCGAAAGCTTGCCACTGAACGCGGGAGAGGACTACCTGAGTTCCGCCGTGGTAGACCCGGCTAATGGTTTTGCTTACTTTGGCACCCTCACCCAGCCCGGCATAGTAGTAAAGATCGACCTCGCAGACACAGCGCCAACCCCATTTGATTTTGATGGGGACGGGAAGACGGACGTGTCTATATATCGGCCGGGTTTGGGAGAGTGGTGGTGGTCACGGAGTTCGAACGGGATCGTGAACGCGGCGACGTT